>SYCM01000062.1 GCA_005786915.1 Bacteroidota bacterium
ACATCCTCGTCGACGAGTATCAGGACACGAACCATGCCCAGTACTTCATCGTAAAGGCGTTGGCCGCACGCTTCGAGAACATCTGCGTAGTGGGCGACGACGCCCAGAGCATTTACTCCTTTCGGGGGGCCAACATCCGCAACATCCTCAATTTTCAAAAGGACTACCCCGACGCGGCCCTGTACAAGCTCGAGCAAAACTACCGGAGTACGCAGCGCATCGTAAAAGCGGCGAATGTGCTGATTTCGCACAACAAGGAACAGCTCGAAAAGGACGTATGGACCGAAAATCCGCTCGGCGAAAAAATTGTGGTGCACCAAAGCGTAAGTGATTCCGATGAAGGACAATATGTAGCGCAGAGTATTTGGGATTTGGTGCACCGGGAGCACCGCGGCTACGGGGACTTCGCTATTTTGTACCGCACGAACGCCCAATCGCGGTCGTTCGAGGACGCGCTGCGCCGGCGGAACATTCCGTACCAGATTTACGGCGGACTTTCGTTTTACCAGCGCAAGGAAATCAAGGATGTCTTGGCCTACGTGCGCCTCACGGTGAACGCGAACGACGAAGAAGCCTTGCGTCGGGTCATCAATCTGCCGGGCCGCGGAATTGGAGATACCACGTTGGCCCGAATGACGATTGTGGCGAACGAACGAAGTGCTCCGCTCTGGCACGCAGTGCGCCACGCCAAGTCATGGGACATGGGCATCAACCGCCCTACGGCGGAGCGGCTAGAGGCCTTTGCCGACCTGATTGATTCCTACCGAATCATCGCCACGCAAATGGATGCTTTTGGGACCGTCGAGCACATTGCCCGTACGAGCGGCTTGGTCAAGCTCCTCGCGGAGGACAAAACCCCCGAGGGAATTAGCCGCTACGAAAACGTCCAAGAACTGCTGAACGGCATTAAGGATTTTGTCGAGCAGCAGAGCCAAACCGAAGACGGCGACCCCAGCTTGGGCGCGTTTCTGCAGGACGTGGCGCTCTTGACCGATCGCGACGAGCAAGAGACCGACGATCCCAAGGTGATTTTAATGACCATTCACTTGGCCAAGGGCTTAGAATTTCCCGTGGTGTTTGTGGTCGGAATGGAGGACAGTCTTTTTCCGTCGATGATGGCCATGAATTCGCGCAGCGACCTCGAGGAAGAACGGCGCTTGTTTTATGTGGCGCTGACGCGGGCCGAACAAAGAGCTTTTTTGACCTACGCACGGGTGCGCTACCGCTGGGGCAAGTTGATCGACTGCGAGCCCAGCCGCTTTTTGGACGAGCTCGACGAAGAGCACTTGGACGTGCACGTTCCCGAGTTGCCAAAGAACTACGGGGCTCCGCGCGAGCTGCGCGAGGCGTTTGGCGATCCAGACCAGCCTCGGACTTTTCGGGGCGCCACCGCCCAACGGATGCGGTCGCAGGGATCGGGGAACAGCACGCCCCCACCCGCCCCCTTGCGGTTTCGAAAGCCGGAACACCTTACGCCAATTGGGCAAGGGGGTGCGGCGTCGGGAAGTCCCGCAAACGAACTAAATTTGGCACCTGGAACTCGGGTGCTGCACGACCGATTTGGTGTCGGCACGGTGACTGAGGTGGAGCCGGCGTCAGACGGCGGCAAGGCCACGATCCAATTTGATAACGCGGGCGAAAAGAAACTCCTTTTGAAGTTCGCTAAATTGCAGCTCTTGGCCTAGCAAGAGCACCTCGATGGAAACCTCAAGTATTACTACGCTTTCGTTAGATTATAACACGGACCGTATGCCCATGGTCCTTGGAGAGTACGGCCGATTGGTCCAAAATATGGTCGAGTTTTGCCTCACTATTGAAGACAAGGACAAGCGAACAGAGGCGGCCGCGCACATCGTAGAGACCGTGGGGCGCCTCAACCCTAGTCTTCGAGGTCAACCGGATTTTGCTCGAAAGGTTTGGGATCACTTGCACGTGATTTCAGGTTTCGCTTTAGAGGTAGACGGCCCCTTCCCTGCTCCGCAAAGAGAATTACTCGAAGCAAAGCCTGAGCGGGTACCGTACCCACCCAAGAGCAAAAGTCACCGCTACTATGGTGTAATTCTTCAAAACCTGATCAATACGGTGGCCGAAATGGAGCCGTCGGAAGAACGCCAGGGTATTGAGTACGACATCGCCAACCAAATGAAGCGGGCCTACTTGAGTTGGAATAAGGACACCGTGGACGACGCCGTTATTTTTAACGACCTGCGCATACTGTCGGGCGGACGCCTCGGCCAAGAAGGATCCGCGCTGTCGGTGGCTAAGGGCGTGGTTTCGCAAAATGCCCCGCTTCACACCAAGAACCGCAAGAAGAAAAAACCGAATTCGTCCAATTTTAATAAACGCAAAGGCGGATTCTTCCGCAAGTAACTATGGCCTCATTCCGAATTACCGGCGGATACCAACTGCACGGTGACGTTCAAACTCAGGGAGCGAAAAATGAAGTGCTCCAGATTCTTTGTGCCGTTCTGTTAACCGCCGAACCGGTACGCGTCACGAATGTCCCCGACATCGTGGATGTCAATAAGCTCATTGAGATTTTAGGCGATTTCGGCGTAAAGGTTGCGAAAAACGGCCCCGGCGACTACACGTTTCAAGCCGACAATATTGATGTCGACTTTTTGTTTGGCGACACCTACAAAAATAAGGGCGCTTCGCTGCGCGGATCGGTCATGGTAGTGGGCCCGATGCTCGCGCGCTTTGGCAAAGGCTACATTCCAAAGCCGGGCGGAGACAAGATTGGCCGCCGCCGCCTCGACACGCACTTTGAAGGCTTCATGAAGTTGGGCGCCAAGTTCGTGTACGAGGAAGACGCCCACTTCTATGGCGTGGAAGCGCCGGCCGAAGGGCTCAAGGGCGCCTACATTTTGCTCGACGAGCCGTCGGTAACCGGAACCGCAAACATCGTAATGGCAGCCGTGCTCACGCCGGGCGAGACGACTATTTACAACGCCGCCTGCGAACCCTACCTGCAGCAGCTCTGCAGCATGCTCGTCCGCATGGGAGCCCGAATCGAGGGCATTGGCAGCAACCGCCTCGTCATCAACGGGGTTGAACGCCTCGGCGGCACCGAACACCGCTGCCTACCGGACATGATTGAAATCGGTTCGTGGATTGGGCTCGCCGCCATGACGCAGTCCGAGCTGACCATCAAGAACGCGGGAATTCCGCACTTGGGTCAAATTCTGAACGTGTTTCGCAAGCTCGGAATTCAGATCGAAGAGCGCGGTGACGACTTGTACATCCCCTCGCAGAAACACTATGAGATCGGGGCCTACCTCGACGGTTCGATGGTGACGATTGCCGACGGTCCGTGGCCCTTGTTTACGCCCGATTTGCTCAGCATTGTTCTGGTGACTGCCACGCAAGCCAAGGGTTCAGTACTGATTCACCAAAAGATGTTTGAGAGTCGTTTGTTCTTTGTGGACAAACTCATTGACATGGGCGCACAGATTATTTTGTGCGATCCGCACCGCGCGACCGTCATTGGACACGACCGCAACTTCCAGCTGCGCGCAACCACTATGACGTCTCCCGATATCCGCGCCGGAATTGCCCTGCTGATCGCCGCCTTGAGCGCCGAAGGCACGTCTACGATTCACCACATCGAGCAAATCGACCGCGGGTACGAGCGCATTGACGAGCGCCTGCGCGCCCTTGGCGCGCGCATTGAGCGCATCGTGGACTAATTTTTGAACCGTACTTTTATCGTATGAAACACGTTGTTGCTTTGGGCGTAGCCGCCCTCGTTTTTGCTGCAGTTCCCGCGAACCGCGTGACCGCTCCCCGCGCTGAGGCACCGGCCTCTCAACTCGCCACGATCAATGTAGGCGACATGGCGCCAGACCTGGCTTTTCCGGACCCCTCAGGCAAAACACGCAAGCTGTCTGACTTGCGCGGAAAAGTGGTACTCCTCGACTTTTGGGCCGCGTGGTGCGGACCCTGCCGCATGGAAAACCCCAACGTAGTGCGCGTATACAACCAGTTCAAGGACGCCAAATTCACCTCAGGCAAGGGCTTTGAAGTCTTTTCGCTTTCGCTAGACAACACCAAAGACCGCTGGATTGAGGCCATTGCCAAGGACGGTTTGGTATGGCCCAACCACGTTAGCGACCTGAAAGGCTGGCGTTCGGAAGGTGCTGCGCTCTACGGCGTCAATTCGATTCCCGCCACCTACCTCATCGACGGTAAAGGAAAAGTGGTAGCTAAAAACCTACGCGGAGCCGCATTGGAGAACGCCCTAAAGGCGATGCAAGCCAAGTAAGTTCGACGAAGCCCAAGGCCTGCCATTCTGACACTTTGCGGTCGTTTGGCAGGCTTTGTGTTTAGTAGGCTGCGCAAATACTGAAACGATGGAAGACACCCCAACCATGCCTGAACCGCACGAAGAAGAAGTCCGCCTTAATTCCGAACTCGAAGAAGGCACCCCCGGAACAGAACGTGACGTAGAGGCCGAAATTCAGGAACTCAAGGACCAAAACCTGCGTCTGTACGCCGAGTTTGAGAATTTCAGGCGCCGAAACGCCCGGGAGCGCCTTGAGCTGATTTCCACCGCAGGGGAAAAGGTCATTAAATCGGTGCTGCCGGTGCTCGACGACTTTGATCGAGCCCTTAAGGCCCTAGGCGAAGGCCCCGAGCGTCAAGGTTTAGAGTTGATCCAAACCAAACTCGTTTCGGCATTGAAAGCCGAAGGATTGAAACCGATGGATTCGACCATTGGTCAATCATTTGATGTGGAGCGGATGGAGGCCATCACGAACATTCCCGCCCCGGCACCTGAGCTTGCGGGCTGCGTGGTCGACGAACTGGAAAAGGGCTACCTCCTGGGAGATAAAATCATCCGATACGCCAAGGTAGTGGTGGGACAAACCGCCGAGTAAGCATGAGCAAGCGCGACTACTACGAGGTATTAGGGGTTTCTAAGGGAGCTTCGGCCGACGAGATTAAAAAGGCGTACCGCAAGCTCGCCATTCAGTACCACCCCGACAAGAACCCGGGGGATGCGGCAGCCGAAGAGAAGTTCAAGGAAGCGGCAGAAGCCTACGAAGTCCTTTCAAGCCCTGAAAAGCGTCAGAAGTACGACCAGTTCGGCCACCAAGCCTTTGGCGCGGGAGCGGGCGGCTTTGGCGGCGGGATGAACATGGACGACATCTTCAGCCACTTCGGAGACATTTTTGGCGACGCGTTTGGTGGGGCGTTTGGTGGTTTTGGCGGTCGGAGCGGCGGAGCCAACCGCGGGGCCAATTTGCGCGTGCGGGTGAAGTTGACGCTGGAAGAAATTGCCAACGGGGTCGAAAAGAAAATTAAAATCCGCCGCGCGGTACCGGCAGAAGGCTTGACCTTCAAAACCTGCGGAACCTGCGGTGGCTCAGGGCAAGTGACCCGGGTACAAAACACGATTTTAGGGCAAATGCGCACTGCCAGCGCGTGTCCGAGCTGCCAAGGAGCTGGCAAAACGATCGACCAGCGCCCCGAGGGCGTGGGTCCCGACGGGCTCGAGCGCCACGACGAAGTGGTCAGCGTGAAGATTCCGGGAGGAGTCCAAGACGGAATGCAGCTCCGTGTTCAGGGAAAAGGCAACCACGGCCCGGCCGGAGGGCCAGCCGGCGACCTGATTGTATCCATTGAGGAGGAGCCCCATGAGGTGCTCGTGCGCGAAGGAAGCAACTTGCACTACGAGCTTCACCTTTCATTCCCCGACGCGGCCTTGGGCACCTCGGTCGAGGTTCCGACCGTAACGGGAAAAGTTCGCATGAAAATTGACCCCGGAACCCAAAGCGGCAAAACGCTGCGACTCAAAGGAAAAGGGCTTCCGAGCCTCGAGGGATACGGACAAGGGGATCAGCTGATCCACGTGGCCGTTTGGACTCCCAAATCGCTGACGAACGAAGAAAAAGAAGTGCTTGAAAAGCTCAATCAGAGCGACCGATTTCAGCCCCGACCCGGCGCCGGCGACAAGAGCTTCTTTGACAAGGTGAAAGACCTATTTCAGGGATAAAACAAAAAGCGGCCCGATGGCCGCTTTTTTTCGATCATTACTCCCGAGGTAGCCGTCAGTAGACTATCGTGACCGGACCCGCGTACCGCAAATCCCGTTCGCAGACCACAAAGAAGTAGTAGGTTCCGCTGGGCAGTAGATTTCCGTCGGCGTCGGTCCCGCCCCAAGCGTTGGCGTAGTTCTCGGTCTCGTACACCCACGTGGTTCCCCAACGGTTCATCACCCGGAGCGTGCAGGCGTCGCCAAATAGGACCTCCGTCAGGTCGAGGACGTCGTTGTTCCCGTCGCCGTTGGGTGTAATCACGTTCATTACGTTGGACAAATCAGGCTCAACCTGGTCGGGAAGCCAGCTCACAAAGACGGTATCGATTCCGCGGCAACCTCGGTTGTCGGTGACAATGACGTAGTACGTGGTGCTGTCGGCATGCATGAGCGCTTGCGGATTACGCTGCTGGGCGTTATTGAAGTAGACCGGCTGGTCGGCGAACCAGTAGTAGGATGCCCCCGAAGTCACGTCGAGCAGCACGGTATCGCCCCGAGCGATTTGCGTATCCTGGGGCGTTGCGGTAACCGGATAGTACCAGTCGTAGACCTTCACCGTATCCCAAAGGGTATCGGGGCAGTACGCCGACTGGATAATGCAGCGCACCGGGTATACGCCTGAACTGTTCCAGCTCACGCCCGTAACCAGCTTGCCTGTAGCGCCGAAGGTGTTGGCGTCGCTCCCGAAATCCCATGAAATGCTGGCGTCGTAGGGAGCGGTTCCCTTAGCCTCAAATCGGTAGTTCTGCACCTCGACGCAAGGAACCCCCGATTTCTCAATGCGGTAGTCGGGCGCATTCATCACGCGGAACGGAACCTTGAGCGTGTCCGTGCACACCAGCCCTGGGTTGATGATTAACGTCACCGTGTACGTTCCCGTGTCGGGGAAGGTGTAGGTCGGGTAGGCTTGCGAGCTCGTGTCGGCGGTGGTGGTCGTGTCGCCAAAATTCCAGAAGTACGTGAGCGCACCTGTGGTTTGCGGCGTGAAGGTCAACGTACGTCCGTCGCAGTATAGCGAGGGATCCTCAAGCTGGGTCACCATGTCGGCCACCGTATTGATGATGCAGTTGGTTACGTTGAACTGGTAGTCGCGGCGCACCACCGAAAGCAATTGGCCGTTGCGGTACTCGCTGACGCAGATGCCCACGACGTACTGGCCTGCAGTGGTGGCCACCCCGGTAATCATTCCGGTCTGGGGATTGATGGCTAACGCGGGGGATCCCGGAACGGGCTGGTTCGGGGTCGCCGGAGCCACGAAGGGGATGGTCGTGTACGGCGGCGGAGTGGCCGTACTGGGGCTCGGGTTGCCGCTGCTTCCGCCGGTGTAAATGTCGCAGAACTCGTAGAACAACGAGTCTCCGTTGGAGTCGGTAGCCGACGCATCCACATTGAGTTGGTCGCCCAAGCAGAGTACGATGGGCGGAACCGTAGTGAACGTCGGCGTGCTGTTGCACGTGTTGTCCATCGACGGGATTTTCACCGTGTAGGTGTTTCCGCGCGAACCCGGGTTGGAAATGTTGCTGATTGTTGAATTACGGCAGCAGCGCTGGTACGAAATCGTGTATCCTCCAACTACCGGCGGCAAGGTCAGGGTGGCCACGTACTCGGCATACTCCGTGCAAATGTTGGGTGGAGTGGTCAAGCAGGGATTGCCCGTGCCCGCGGGAACCGAAATCGTCGGCCCTTTAGGCACCGAGGGATTGGTGACCACCGCCCCCGCGAGGTTGTAGACCGTGAAGTTCACCGAGTTGTCGAAGGCGGCACCTCCCGAGAAGCAGTCTCGGTAAATGCGCAGCTTGACTTGGTACTGGTTCGAACCCAGACAGGTGTAGGTGATTTCTCCGCCCACGAGGTGCGCGGCATTCGACGCAAAGCCCAGGGTCAAGGCCAAAAGGACAAGGAGCCTGCGCATCACTGGATCACCTTAACCCAAAGTTTGCCAGGGTACTGTCCGTTCAGGCTGCTTTCGCGGGCTTTCGATGCCTCGTCGTAGGTTCCGAACTTCAAAAGGTACACGTAGACCATGTTGTTCTTCGGATCGCGGAAGGTGCGGGACTGGACTCCTTGAGCCTTCAGTTTTTGAACCATTTTGTCTGCGTTCTCCTGCTCGCCGTATACTCCGGCGGTCACGTAGTAGCCTGAGCTACCTGGGGCCACGTTGTTGGCGTAGGCCTCTTTGCTGTAGCCCTTAATGCTGCTCGTGCCGGCTGCGCCCGAAGTCGCCGTTCCCGAGGTCGCGGGAGCGGACGAGGCAGACCCAGCGTTTGCCGCTGCGCCGCGAACTCCACCACCTTGGGCGCCTGCTTCTTGAAGCTTGAGGGCCGTCGCCTTCGCGAGCTCTTCGCTTTGAGCGGCGAGCTGCTTCTTGTTTGCGGCCTCGAGTTCTTCTTTAAACTCTTCAAACTTCTCGTTCAGCAGTTTTTCGCCGTTTTGGTCGGCCTGACGCTGCTTGTCCTTGAGTCGCTTGATTTCGGCTTCAATGCGGTCGTTGCGCTTGTTGTCTCCAAAGCGGTAGGTCAGAATGAACTCGTTGGACATGCCCAGCGAAGTGGCGTAGTCGTTAGTGCTGAAGTCGTGGGCGTATCCCAAGGTCAAAAGCGGAGTCAGGTGCACGCCGAGCTGCGCCGACGCCCCAAAGTTGGAACGGTACAGGGCGCCCACGTAGCCGTACTCGGTCACGTTGAACATCATTCCGGCGTCGACCTGAGGAGTCACGTGGTTCGCAGCGCGGACAACCACCAAGGGCGACAGCGTCATGCGGTCTTTTTGAATCGGTAGGTCGTATTGGGTTTGCACTACATAGTGGCGGATCAAGTGGAACGCAACCGGGCCCGTGTAGTTATTAGAGTAGGTGATGGCCGGAGCAAGCACTTGGGGAGCGGCCACGCCCAGCTGGAAGTTCTCGACCTTAAGGTTGATTCCCAGGTTGAGGTCGAGGGTGCCGTTCGTGTTTGCGGGAAACAGGAAGGGATCTCCCTCGTTCTTGACGCGGATGCTGGCCATGTCAAACGTGTTGTTCACGTAGCCTGCGCCAATGCCGAAACTGAGCACCGAATTTTCAGAAAGTTGCGCATGGTAGGCGTAATGTCCGTAAATGCCCGAGCGGCGAACAATGTCGGTCGCGTCCGTAAATCCGTACACGGAGTACCCGATGCGCTCCTTGTTGGTCGCTCCGTTGAAGAGCAAGGCCGAGGTTTCGGGGGCCCCCTCCATACCCTGCCATTGCTGGCGGTGGATGGTGACCAGTTCGCTAAAACCCTTAGCCCCGCTGCGGGCTGGGTTTACCATGGCTTGGGCAAAAAACAGGTGGCTGTAGAGCGGAATCTGCTGAGCATTGACCGACCACGAAAGGCCCAACAGGGCGGCACAAAAAACGCGTGATTTCATATTTTTCATTGCAAAAATTACAGGCGAACTACGGTTACGGCGCCGCGGAAGCGCACCACGTCACTGCAGGTTAGAATGTAGTAGTAGGTTCCGTCGGGCAGCGGATCGCCGCCGTTGCTTCGACCGTCCCAACCCGATACATAGCGCTTCTGCTCAAACACTTTAGCGCCCCATCGGTCAAACATCATCAGGTCGCAGGAGTCCGCGCGGACTACCTCAGACAAATCAAAATGGTCATTGAACCCATCGCCGTTGGGCGTAATCACGTTCATCACGCCCGACAAGTCGGGCACCAAAGACGCCGGATCGAATAGGTACACCATCATTGTGTCGGTGTCGAAGCACCCGTAGCTGTTGAGTACTTCTACAATATACATGGTGGTGTCTTGGGTAGGCACCGTCTGAGCGTTGGGGTTGTAAGGGTCGCTGAAATAGGTGGGCACATTGGCGTACCAGTAGTACAGCGCACCACCTGAGGCCGCGAGCTGGACTGTCGAGCCCGGCAGCACGGTTTGGTCGGGACCGGCGTTGGCGTTGACCGTGAAGAAGTACACTTTAAGCGTGTCGTAGGCCGTGCAGCCGTTGGAATTCGTTCCAGCGACCACGTAGGTCCCGGGCGTCTTCGCATAGAACGAAGCGCCACTGTAGCTTCCGCCGGGGAAGGTCCAGAGGTAGCTCGTGCTGTTGCCCGTCACGCCAACCAGCACCGAGTCCCCAGCGCAGAGCGCCAAGGAATCGGCAGGCGCCACATTGACGTTGGGCAACGAAACCACGGTCACCAGCAGTTCGCTCGTGATGTGCTCGCAGTAGTCGTTTTTAATGATCAGTCGGTACTCCGCGTCGTCGGCGACGATGGCGGTAGAGACCGTCAGCTTATCGGAAGTCTTGCCCGGAATGCTGGACCAGTTGCCTGTGCCGGCGGGGAAGCGCACCTGCCATTGATACGTCCAGCCGTTGGACGAGGC
>SYCM01000063.1 GCA_005786915.1 Bacteroidota bacterium
CAACCCCGACGGCAAAGGCCAAGCGCCCGGCGCGTCGCTGGTGTACTACGACTACCCGGCGAACCTCAACAGCGTGGACCTGCACTACGCCCAGTATGGGGTGCGGGTCACCGCGAGCAGCTACTCGAACGGCTGCAACGCGGGCTACACGGCCTTCACGCAGCATATGGACCAGGACATCATCCAGAACTACCACTTGATGCACGTGTTTTCGGCCGGCAACAGCGGAACCTCTAACTGCAACTACGGCGCGGGCGACGGCTGGGGCAACATCACGGGGGGCCAAAAACAAGGCAAAAACGTGATCGCAGTCGCCAACCTTCAAGGTTCCGACGCCATTGCGGGCTCGAGCAGCCGCGGCCCGGCCCACGACGGACGCATCAAGCCCGACGTCGCCGCCCTGGGCACCAACGTTTTTTCCTGCTCTTCCCCCAACGGTTACGCGACGCTGACCGGAACCTCCATGGCCTGCCCCGGCACCGCGGGGGTGCTCGCCCAACTCTACGACGCCTACCGCCAAACGCACTCAGGCCAAGATCCGCACGGCGGACTCATGAAGGCCATTTTGATGAACACCGCCGACGACCTCGGCCAGCCGGGTCCGGACTTCATCCACGGCTACGGGAGAATGAACGCCCTTCGCGCGGCTAAAAGCATCGAGCAAAACCACTTCATGAAGGATAGCCTTTCAGTCGGAGAGACCGACACGGTGCGCATAACTGTTCCCACAGGAACCCACGTCGTGCGCGTCATGCTGCACTGGACCGATCCCGCGGCCACCGTCAACGCCGGCCGCGCCCTGGTCAACAACCTCAACGGAACCCTGGTGCAGGGCAGCGCAAGCTGGCTGCCCTGGGTGCTGAATCCGACCCCCAACGCCACCGCCCTAAACACCCCCGCGGTACGTGCCGTCGACAGCTTGAACACTGCAGAGCAGTTTGAAGTCATGAATCCCACTCCGGGCGACTTTGACCTCATCGTGAACGGCACCTTGGCGGTGGGCGCAAGCCAAGAGTACTTCGTCACGTGGACCTTTGTGGCCGCCGACGTGGAACTCACCTACCCAGTAGGCGGCGAAGTGCTGGTGGCCGGACAAACGACCCCGGTTCGTTGGGATTCCGAACCTAACGGCTCACCTTACCAGCTCAGTGCCTCTTACGACAACGGGGCAACTTGGACCGTAGTGGCCAATCCCGGCGCCAACGTCGACCAGGCCAACTGGTCGGTACCTGCGGGCGTGAACGACCAAATGTGGCTCCGCATTACCCGCGGAACCCAAGGTGACACCACCAACTTCGTGATGAGCCGCATCGGCGTGCCCACCAACCTCAACCACCAATGGACTTGCCCCGACTCATTTAAGGTATCGTGGAACCCCGTGGTGGGCGCCGCGGGCTACGTCGTGTACCGCTTGGGAGCCGCCTACATGAACCCCGTCGACACAGTGACTGCGACCAGCTACGTCTTCACGGGCAGCAACCCCAACACGGCCGAGTGGTTCAGTGTGGCTGCCCTTACGCCTGCGGGTCGCGCCGGCAAGCGCGCGGTAGCCGTGGAAAAACCTGCCGGCATTCAAGGCTGCATCGTAACGACCGACGCCGCGCTCTCGGCCATCCTGAATCCAAAAGGCCGGATGCCTAACTGCCAGGCCTTGAGCAACGTGCCCGTCGAAGTGCGCATCCTCAACCCGGCCACGCAGCTCCTGACTTCGGTGCCGATTGCGGTGCAAGTTGGGACGGGTCCCATTCAGCGCGACACCTTGACCGTTTCGCTGACGTCCACCCAGTCCGCCAGTGCCCTACTCACGCCCACGCTGAGTCTTGCCAGCGTCGGCATCTACTCGGTGCGCATTTGGACCGAGCTGTCGGGCGACCAAAATCCCTACAACGACACGTTGGTGAGCGTCGTCAACGTGACCTCCTCAGGCACTCCGGTGGGCCTGCCGTACAGCGAGAACTTCAACACCTTTACCGCGTGCCCAACCACGTCGAACTGCGGCGTTACGGTGTGCGGACTCTCGGGCGGATGGGTCAACGGGACCAACGGCTCTGAAGACCAGCACGATTGGCGCACCGACGCGGGCGGAACCCCGACCGCCGGCACCGGTCCCGCGGGCGGCGCTAACGGCGGAGGCCCCACCGACAACTACCTCTACCTCGAGTCCACAAACTGCTTGAATTCAACGGCCTTGGCCTACACTCCGTGCATCAATTTGACCAACGCGAGCCTGCCGCAGCTCAGCTTTGCCGCCCACATGCTAGGCAGCACTCAGGGAGAACTCCACGTGGACGTGCTTTCGGGCGGACGCTGGTACCTCGACGTGTGCACTCCGCTGGTGGGTGATAAAGGAGCGAGTTGGATCAACGTCACCGCTACCCTTTCGGCATTCACTGGCAACATAGTGGTGATTCGCTTCCGCGGAATCACGGGAAGCGGCGGCACGAGCGACATCGCCATCGACGCCGTCTCGGTGAGCGAAGTGACTTCAGCACCGGTGGCCGCCATGCAGCTTCCGAGTGCCGCGCCCTGCCTCAACCAAGTGGTGCAGCTGTTTGATGCCTCGACCAACAGCCCCTCAACGTGGCGTTGGATCATCACCCCGCGTACGGGCGTGAGCTTTGCCAACGGCACGGACTCGACCAGCAAAAACCCGTGGGTATCGTTCAGCAACCTGGGAACCTACTCCGTACAACTCATTACGGCCAACAGCTTTGGGTCCGATACGGCAACCAGCGCGGCGAGCATTAACCTTACGGCGGGTGCTCCCCTGCCGTTTGCAGAGGCCTTTGGTCCTTCGGTCCCCTTGGGCTGGGCGGTAGACAACCCCGACGGAGGAATCACCTGGACCGTGGCCAACAGCATTGGCATTTCGGGAACCACGACCAACGCCATGACGGTCAACTTCTTTAACTACAGCGCGGCCCTCCAAGAAGACCGGCTGGTGACGCCCAGCATTGATTTGAGCGGAACCAACCTACCGTTCCTGGTGTTTGATGTGGCCTATGCGCCCTACGACGCGACCTACATCGACGGCCTTCGCGTCGAGTACAGCACCAACTGCGGCACCACCTGGCAGCCGACGGGCTACGCCAAGTTTGGGTCCGCGCTCGCAACCAAGGCCGCCCAAACCACCACGTTCACGCCGTCGCTGGCCAGCCACTGGCGTCGCGACAGCATCGCCCTGCCGTCGAGCATTTCGGGTCCGAGCGTGAAGTTCCGCTTTGTGGGCGTCAACGGCTACGGCAACAACGTATTCCTGGACAACATACAGGTGTATGATTTGGCCGCCACGGCACCAGTTGCGGCCATTTCGGCCAGTGCCACGAGCGACGTGTGCGTGCTCGACACCGTCTACTTTGCGGCGGTCAATCCTGGCAATGCCTTGGCGCAGTGGACCTTTGGGCCGGGGGCGGTACCCAGTGTGGCCACCGGACCGGGCAACCACGCCGTGTACTTTTTCTCGGCCGGACCCAAAACGGTGACCCTGCAGCTCAACGGCGCAGGGGGCACAGACCGCGACACCATTAGCCTGAACGCGGTACCTAACCTCAACGGTGCGTGGAGCTTCCAGACCGACAGCGCGTTCATCTTCCGCGGCCTTGCCGCCGTGACGCAGGGCAACGCCTTGGGCTACCTCTGGGACTTCGGCGACGGCACGACGGCCACGACAGCTTCGGTGCGCCACGTCTACGCCACCGCGGGCACCTATCCGGTGCAGTTGACGGTCGACGGACCCTGCAACGACTTGGTCTTCTCGACCAACGCCGTCATCAGTTCAGTGGGTGTGTACGAGCCTGAACTCGGTTTTGCCGTATCGCCCAACCCCACCGACGGGCTTCTGCGCGTCGAAGGGGTGCAGCGACCTGAGGCGTACCGAATCATCGACCTTGCTGGCCGACTGGTCGGCGCCGGAGGCTGGCCTGAAGCCGACCTGATCGACCTGCGCACTTTGAGCTCCGGAAGCTACGTTTTGGAGCTCCAGCGCGACGGACAAAGCCAGCGCATATTGGTGGTCAAACGTTAAGAGACCTGTTGCCGTGCAGCCTACCTGCGAGATCCCGCCGCGAGCAGCACGGCGGTGATCAATCCGTTGAGCAAGATCAGCTCAAAGCCGAACTGATACCCTAACCACTGGGGGCCGGCCCAGCTTGCGCCGTAGGTGAGGAAGGGGCCGAGGAGGCAGGCCACGGGAATCCACCAACCTGGCGGACGCACGGAAGTCAGCTGCCCCAAGGCAAAGAGTCCGAGCAAGGGTCCGTAGGTATACCCTGCCGCCGTAAAAATGGTGGTAATGATGCTTTGGTCTGCAAACGGCTTTACGGCAATCATGAGCAGTCCGACAGCGACCGTCATGCCCACGTGTACGCGGCGCCGCAGGCGCTCCGCACGGATGGACTCCATGCCCTCCACACCCAAAATATCTACCGAAAACGACGTGGTCAATGCCGTGAGTGCCGAGTCAGCGCTGGAATAGGCCGCCGCAACGAGGCCCAATACAAACAGGATGCCTATGGCCACGGGCATTTCGGGCGAGAGCGCCACGGCGGCAAAAAGACCGTCGCCCACGACGTCGATTCCTGCGCCTTCGGCATAGCGGTACAGCACAATGCCCAATGCCAAAAACAGGAGGTTTACGGCCACCAGCACCAGGCTGAACACCACCATGTTTAACTGGGCCTCTTTCAGGCTTCGGCAGGTCAGGTTCTTTTGCATCATGTCTTGGTCCAGGCCGGTCATGGTGATGGTAATGAACATGCCGCCGAGAAACTGCTTCCAAAAATTGCGGCCGTCAGTGGCTTCGGGAAAAAACCACTGGGACTCCGGCTGCTCCCACAACCAGGTCCACGGCTCAGTGACCCCCAAGTCACCCATGAGCACTGCGAGCACCCAAACTAAAACACCAAGCATTGCCGCCGTCTGCAGCGTATCGGTGAAGACCACGGCGCGAATTCCGCCGCGGTGCGTGTACAACCAAATCAGCCCCAGTACGCCAACCACAGTGGCGCCAAACGGCAGTCCAAACGGCTTAGCTACCAAATCGTGCAATATGGCTGCCACGAGAAAGAGGCGCAGCGACGATCCAACCCATCGGGAGACAATAAACAGCCACGCACCAGTACGGTATGCCGCAAGCCCAAAGCGCTGATTCAGGTACCCATAAATGGTCGTCGTAGCTGTGCGGTAGTAAAGGGGGAGAAGCACAAAAGCCACCACAGCATAACCCGCAACGTACCCCAGCACCATTTGCAGATAGCTGAACGAGGACGTGCCCACCCAACCCGGAACCGAAACGAAGGTTACCCCGCTTAGCGACGCCCCAATCATGCCAAAGCTCACCAACCACCACGGGCTCTGCCGGCCGGCCGTGAAAAACTGGGTGTTGTCGGCGCCGCTTCGGCGCGTTGCCCATTCCGCGACAAGGACCAAGAGCAGAAAGTAGGCCGCGAGCACGGCAAGTACGAGGTAGGGACCATGGATCATGGTCGCAAAGATGCCGTATTTTTGGAAGATGGAACTACCCTCGGCCGCATTGGAACGCGCAGTGAGCGAATTAGCGCGGCTACCGGGGATCGGGCGAAGGTCCGCCTTGCGGCTTGCCCTACACTTGATTCAGCAGGGCGAAGATCGCATGAATCAACTCGCCGATGCGGTGCATAACCTCGCCGAGCAGACCACCTTGTGCGGCCAATGCCATTCCTTGAGCGACACGCCCACTTGCCGCATTTGCGACGACGAGCGGCGCGACCGGCAGACCCTATGCGTCGTCGAAGACGTGCGCGACGTGCTGGCGCTCGAAAATACCCAGGCCTTCCGGGGACGCTACCACGTGCTGGGTGGACTCATTTCTCCGATGGACGGCATGGGGCCGAGCGACTTGAGCATTGACCACCTGGTCGAGCGCGTGACGGCCGAAGGGATTACGGAAGTGCTCTTTGCACTGAGCACCACGATGGAGGGCGACACGACCGCATTTTACCTCTACCGCCGCCTGCAACCACTGAACGTCAACCTCACGGTGATGGCGCGTGGACTCCCAGTAGGTGACGCTCTAGAGTACGCCGACGAGCGAACCCTGAGCCGCGCCGTAGAGCAGCGGATTCCCTACGAGCAAACCATTAAAGGCTAACTTCACGCCGTGCGCCTTTCGGTACTCATCGTCAACTACAACGTCAAAGCCTTTCTTGACCAGTGCTTGCGTTCGGTGCGGAGCGCTTCGCGCGGACTCGACGTCGAGGTCGTCGTCGTCGACAACGCCTCCACTGACGGCAGCGAGGCCTGGATCACCGCCAAATTTCCCGAAGTGCGCTGGATCGCCTCGCCCACGAACCTCGGCTTTGGGCGCGCCAACAACCTCGCCCTGCGCGAGGCCACCGGCGACATTGTGCTCTACCTCAACCCCGACACGGTCCTGCCCGAAGACAACCTTCGGACGGCCCTGGCCTACCTCGAAGCACACCCTGAAGTCGGATCCTTGGGCTGCCGGATGCTCGACGGAACCGGAGCCTACCTTCCCGAATCCAAGCGCGCCCTGCCCACCCCGACCGTCGCCCTGTACCGGCTGCTCGGAATGAGTACTTTGGCGCCGCGCAGTCCGCGCTTTGCCCGCTACTACCTCGGCCACCTGCCTGAAGACCAAAATGCCGAAGTCGACGTGCACTGCGGCGCGTGGATGATGGTCCGCAAACCCATCCTCGACCAACTGGGCGGCTTTGACGAGGCCTTCTTCATGTACGGCGAAGACATCGACCTGAGCTACCGCATTCAGCAGGCCGGATGGCAGAATCACTACCTCGCAACCTCACCCATCATCCACTACAAAGGCGAGTCCACCAAGCACGCCACCTGGAAGTACGTAAAAACCTTTCACGAGGCTATGGACATTTTTGCCCGCAAGCACTTTGCCGGCCAAGCGGCGTCCTTCAGCGCCCTGATTCGTTTGGGCATCTACGCCAAAGCCAGCGCTTCCATGCTCCAGCGGTGGGCGGTACTTCTGCTACCGCTGCTCATCGAGCTCGCGCTTGGCCTCTTTCTAGCGGAATCTATTACCTCCTACTGGGAGCGTTCGCACCGCTACGTCGAGGGCGGAGCTTATCCCGATGCCTACCGCCAGGTGGTACTGCCGGCCTACGCCGTGGTTTGGTTCGCAGTGTACTACGTCCTTGGCAGTGCGCGCGGCCCCCTTCGCCGGTGGTTCACCGGCGGGGTCCTTGCGACCCTTTCCCTCTTAGTAGGCTACGCACTTTTGCCGGTCGAATGGCGCTTTTCTCGGGCGCTCGTGCTGCTTTCCTCGCTTCTGTTTGCGGCGGCCTCGCTGTGCTCCAGGGCGGTGCGGATGGTACTCGAGCTGAACGAGCGCGGACTCCTTCGCCAAGGAACCGCCAACCTGGGCCGACCGGGCACCCCCGTGCCGCCCGAAAAGCAGCCGCACGACTACGACCTTCCCTGGGGAGGCCAAACCCTTGCCGCGCTTTCTACCTTTCAGCCCGCGGTGCTCGCTATGCACCCGGGGCCCTCGCTGTCCTATGGGGAGTGCATCCAACTCATGCAAGCCCTGCACGGTCAAGGTATTCGCTTTCGCACCGTGTACCCGGAATGGTCGTTGGGCAGCGACGACCGACGAACCGCATCCGACGCCCAAATCTCAGAGATCGACAAGCCGTCGGTTCGGCGGGTTCGCCGGGCGACCCACGCCCTTTTGGCGCTCGCGTTCCTGGCGCTGGCCCCTTTCTTGGCGTGGAGTCCCAAAGGCCGATTCCTGCTGAGCCACGCGATGCCCGTGCTTCGGGGTTCGCGCGCTTGGGTAGGTTATGCGGGCGACGGCCACGGACTGCGCCCCCTGCCTCCTGGGGTGGTGCCGCACGTTCCACCTAGCGGGGTGGCGGATTGGGACCGCGCCGCCGACCAACGCTATGCTAACCGTTGGCACGTGGATTTAGACGTTTATGCACTTCTCCGCCGGCGACCTATGCCTTAAATTTGCCGCACAACCCCAGCGAATATGTTTGAATTGACGATGCCCAAAATGGGCGAATCGGTAGCAGAGGCCACCATCACGCAATGGCTTAAGAACGAAGGCGATTCGATCTCGCTCGACGAATCGGTGCTGACCATTGCCACCGACAAGGTTGACAGCGACATCCCGTCGCCCGTTGCCGGCGTGCTCGTCAAGAAACTGTTTAAGGAAAACGACGTCATTCAAGTCGGTCAGGTTATTGCCCAAATTGAAACGGGCGACGGCAAGGCAGCGGCG
This sequence comes from Bacteroidota bacterium, assembly GCA_005786915.1. Lineage (GTDB taxonomy): Bacteria > Bacteroidota > Bacteroidia > Flavobacteriales > Schleiferiaceae > TMED14. The sequence continues at coordinate 8,252 of SYCM01000063.1, forward strand.
CCCGCAGCTGGCAGCCCGAAGCCCGAAGCCAGCGCCCAGCAGCCCGAAGCCAGCGGCCAGCAGCCCGAAGCCAGCGGCCAGCAGCCAGCAGTCAGCGTCGAGCAGCCAGCAGTCAGCGTCGAGCAGCCAGCAGCCAGCGTCGAGCAGCCAGCAGCCAGCGTCGAGCAGCCAGCAGCAAGCAACCCCCAGCCGGTCACCAAAGGCACCGGCAACCGCTTCTACTCGCCCTTGGTTCGCAGCATGGCCGCACAGGAGGGTCTGTCACAGACCGAACTCGACCAAATCGACGGCTCTGGCCAAGAAGGTCGTGTGACCAAGCACGACGTCCTTGCCTACCTGGCCCAGCGCGCAAGCGGTGCCCACCGTACCGCTGTCGCCGCGAGCCCGGCGAGCGAGGCTACCGCCCAAACCCCAACTACGGCTAGTGCTGCCGCCACTAAAACCAGTGAATCAGCCCTTTCAGGCCATGGGTTTAAAGCTCCGGCTCCCACCATCTTCCCGGGAGATGAAATCCGCGAAATGGACCGCATGCGTAAGCTCATCGCGGACCACATGGTGATGAGCAAGCACGTTTCGCCGCACGTTACCTCGTTCGTTGAGGCCGACGTCACCGCCATCGTTCGCTGGCGCGAAAAAGTAAAGTCGGGGTACGAAAAGCGCGAAGGCGAGAAACTCACCTTCACTCCAATTTTCATGGAAGCCGTGGTCAAGGCCATTAAAGACTTCCCCAACATCAACGTCAGCGTCGACGGCAACAACGTAGTGTACCACAAGCCCATCAACTTGGGAATGGCCACGGCCTTGCCGAGCGGAAACCTCATCGTGCCCGTCATCAAAAACGCGGACCGATTGAGCCTGAGCGGCATGACCAAGGAAGTCAACGAACTTGCCAACCGCGCGCGTTCCAACGCCCTGAAGCCCGACGACATTCAAGGCGGAACCTACACGGTAACCAATGTCGGCAGCTTCGGGAACATCTTGGGAACTCCGATCATCAACCAGCCCCAGGTGGCCATCTTAGCCTTAGGCGCCATCCGCAAAATGCCCGCCGTCATTGAAACTGCCGAAGGGGACGTGATTGCCATTCGCCACAAAATGTTCCTTTCGCACTCCTACGACCACCGCGTGGTCGACGGCGCCCTGGGCGGAATGTTCGTTCGCCGCGTGGCCGACTACCTCGAACAGTGGGATTCGAACCGCGAAATCTGATGCGGCTTACCCGCCCGCTCTGCGTTTTTGACATCGAATCCACCGGAGTAAATGTGGTCCACGACCGCATTGTAGAGCTCTGTGTGCTCCGCGTCCTGCCTGACGGAACGGAAACCGTGAAAACCTGGCGGGTAAACCCGGGCGTTCCGATTCCAGCCGCCGCCACTGCGATTCATGGAATCAGCGACGCTGACGTCGCTGAGGCCCCCTCATTTTCGGGCATATTGCCTGAACTCGTGCCGCTTATCCAAGGCAGCGATTTGGCCGGATACAACAGCAACAAGTTCGACATTCCGCTGCTGGCTGAAGAACTGCTCCGTGCGGGCAGTGACTTGGACCTCAGCCAATCGCGCAGCGTAGATGTTCAGAACATTTTTCACAAAAAAGAGCAGCGCACCCTGAGTGCGGCCTATCGATTTTACTGCGGTTCGGACCTCCAAAACGCGCACACCGCCGAAGCAGACGTGCGCGCCACGTATGAGGTACTCCTCGCCCAACTCGAGCGCTACTCCGACCTTCCCCGCGAAATACCCGCTCTGAGCGACTTCAGCACGATGCACAAGGCCGCCGACTTCGCGGGCTTCATCACCTACGACGACCAAGGCCAAGAGCAGTTCAGCTTTGGTAAGTACAAGGGACAACGTGTGAGTCACGTCCTGCTGCGGGATCCCGGCTACTACTCTTGGCTTCAAAACGCGGACTTTCCGCTGTTTACCAAGAAAATACTCACCGCCATTCGGCTTCGGCAGTCATGAAAATTATCTGCGTCGGACGCAACTACCGGGCGCACGCCGAAGAGCTGGGCAATGCGGTCCCCGAAGAACCGGTGGTCTTTTGCAAACCCGATTCGGCCCTGCTCCCGCCGAGGAATCCCTTTGTGATTCCGCCTTGGACCCGCGACGTGCACCATGAAATCGAATGGGTAGTGCGCATCGGTAAAGTGGGTAAGTACATTGAACCGCGTTTTGCCTACGGCTACCTCGACGCGATGACCGTCGGATTGGATTTCACCGCCCGAGACCTCCAATCCAAGCTCAAAAGCCAGGGCCTCCCCTGGGAACGCGCCAAGGGCTTTGACGGCAGCGCCGCACTGGGCAGCTGGGTTGAGCTTCCCGATGAGCCTAGGGCCCACGAAATCCGCCTCGAAAAAAACGGCACCGAAGTGCAGCGGGGAAGCACCGCAGACTTTTTGCATTCAGTAGAAGACCTGGTTGCCTTTGTAAGCCAGTACTTTACCCTCAAAAAAGGGGATGTTTTATTCACCGGAACCCCGGCAGGTGTTGGCCCTGTTGCGGCCGGAGATCGCCTCGAGGGCTTTTTAAATAGTGAATCGCGCCTTCGGGTGAACGTGCGCTAGGCAGGAGCTTCAGCTACTTCTCGTATATTTGAGGTTCTAGGTTTATACCCAACCGAGAACGAACGCACGCTATGACGCACCTCCTACGCCGCTTAGGCCTTGCAGCAATTGTGTACACTTCCCTGAATTTCAGCGCGGAAGCACAAATTACCACGGTCTATTCTGAAGATTTTGACTCGCCCCCGCACAACGTAACCACCTTCCACACGCAATCGGGACCCAGTCCGTTTTGGAACGACACCACCGCCTTGAAGGTCAGCGGCACGCACAGCTACCACGCCAACGTGCTTCCGCAAGACACCGTGTTTTTTCAAACTTTAGCGTTTTCGACGGTAGGAAACTCCTTCGTGCGCCTTTCGTTTGACCACATCGGCAAAATCCACTTCGGTCAGCGGGGCTACATCAGCGTTTCGACCAACAACGGTGCGACCTGGACCACCCTCTCCGGCACCCACTACCGCGGGGCCAGCACCAGTTTTGCCACGTTGGGCTACGTGAACGAAGTGATGTACGCCAACTCTGCGGCCTCGCCATTTTGGGGCGGCGCCACGACTGTAGGCCAGGGCATTGCCCCCACCAACGGCTGGTGGGCCAACGAGGTATTTGACATTTCAAGCATTGCGGGTAGTGGACCCTCAGGCACTGGTACCGGCTTCTCACAGGTTCTGGTTCGCTTTGCACTGCAGTATCGCGTGCCAAGCGGAACCGCGGTCACCGCCGGATGGTTCGTCGACAACGTCAAAGTAGAAGCCGCTCCATGCGAACTGATTCCACCGTTGATCAAGTGGAACCTGAATCCGCGCAAGGAGCCCATCGGCGCCCGATACCAAGCTTCGGAAGAAGTTCGCCTGCGCGCGACCGACAAGGTGCTCCCTAAATCAGGAATGGACTCCGTGGTACTACACTACCGTCTGAACAATGGACCTTGGAACTGGCTCAACATGACGGCCATCAACACCGCCAACTGCCCCGACTCCTCAGAATACACCTACACCTTCAACAATTTGGTAGTGGGCGACACGGTAGATTGGTACGTGATTGCCTACGACTGTGCCTGCGACGAAAACACGGTGCGTTCTCCGTCTACCGCGGCCGCCGTATCGTTCAATACGTTTTGGCGCGACCCGTCGCCCCCTGCGGTGTGCGGCCCCTCCCTGCCCAACAGCTGGCCGTTTGTCGCCACGCAGTTCCCTTACCTTGAGAACTTTGAAGCGTTTTACTGGATGGCGGGCACCGGCGCCGGTACGTCGGGAACGTCACACCGCGGGGTGTTCCCCCTGGGTAACCCTCCCGCAGGACGCAACTACGAGGTGAGCCCGAGCCCGCTTACCGCGGGATTCGGCTGGTCGGTGCGCACCGGACCTACCGCCACTTTTGGTACCGGTCCGGCGGGAGACCACACCACCGGAAGCGGCAAGTACATCTACACCGAAGCCTCTCAAGGCACCTCGGGGCAAACGACCCTGTTCAGTACTCCCTGCTTGAAGCTCGACAACTTGCCCAACGTGGCCGCAGAGTTCTACTACCACAAGTTTGGTGCGCACATGGGCAACCTGCGTGTGGACATCGACACCGGCACCGGCTTCACCACGGGCAACGGCGTCATTGGAGCGGCCTTAATTACCGGCCAAACCCAGCGCAGCAATCTGGATCCGTGGAAGAAGGGCTTCTTGAATTTGAACGCCTACAAAGGCAAGTACGTGCGCCTTCGCTTCGTGGGTACCAAAACCAACACGGCGACTAACGACCGCGGCGACATGGCGCTTGACGACATCAAGATCTTCCAGCCTTTCGTACGGGACCTCAACTTGCTGGAGTCCTTCAGTCCGCGCAATGGATTCTGCACCTACACCAACCAAGAAAACGTACGCATTCGAGTGCGAACCGAAGGATCGCAGAGCTTGACCAAGATTCCGCTCGCATTCTCGGTCAAAAACCTCACTACGGGCGTGACGGTGATTTCGCGAGATACAATCAACGGCACGTTCAACATGGGCGACACCTTATCCTACAGCTTCGTGCCTAAAGCCAACCTCAGTGCTTATACCGATTTTGAGGTGTATATCTGGGGCGAACTCGCCAACGACGGCCAGCACAACAACGACAGCATCGGGCCAATCACCATCGAACACATTCAGCCGATTACGACCTTTCCGTACTTCCTGAACTTCGATGGCCCCGGCTGGACCCCCGGCAACGGAACGACCGCCAACCCGGGAACCTTTGCCCCTTCGGGATGGTTCGCTTCGCCCGCGTCCAACAGCAGCGAATACGCTTTTATG
>SYCM01000003.1 GCA_005786915.1 Bacteroidota bacterium
CGGCGTCGGCCATGATGATGAATTTGTGGTAGCGAAGCTTTACGGTATTGAGGGCTTTGCTGTATTCTTCAGTTCCAAGGCTAACCCCCAAGGCGGTGAAGATGTTGCGAATTTCCTCATTCTCGAAAATGCGGTGCTGCATCGCCTTTTCGACATTGAGAATCTTACCTCTAAGCGGCAGAATAGCCTGAAAACGGCGGTCGCGGCCTTGCTTGGCCGTACCTCCCGCGGAGTCACCCTCGACTAGGAAGATTTCACACTGTGCGGGATCAGTCTCTGAACAGTCGGCAAGTTTTCCGGGAAGCGAATTGGATCCAAGCACCGTCTTGCGCTGGACCATTTCGCGGGCCTTTCGGGCCGCGATACGGGCCTTTGCCGCCAGAACTACCTTGGACACTATGATCCGTGCTTCGTTGGGGTGCTCCTCGAGGTAGTTCGTAAGCATCTCGCCCACAATGCGGTCCACCGCTCCTGAAACCTCGCTGTTGCCCAGCTTAGTCTTGGTCTGGCCCTCAAACTGAGGCTCCATCACCTTCACGCTGATGACCGCGGTCAAGCCTTCGCGAAAGTCGTCGCCTGCAACCTCGACCTTTTCTTTGGTCAAGATTCCAGACTCGTCCGCATACTTTTTGAGCGTGCGGGTCAGTGCGCGGCGAAAACCAGCAAGGTGGGTACCACCCTCGTGCGTGTTGATGTTGTTGACGTAGGAGTGAATGTTCTCAGCGTACGTGGTGTTGTAGGTCATTGAGACTTCGACCGGAATCCCTTCAATTTCACCTTCCATATACATTGGTTCAGGAATCAGTCGCTCGCGGTTCTGGTCGATAAATTCGGTGAATTCCTTCAAACCGCCCTGGCTGTAGAACTCTTCGGTGCGGAAGCTTCCGTCTTCCTGTACGTCGCGCTCGTCGGTAAGTTGAATGCGGATTCCGCGGTTCAAGTAGGCCAACTCGCGAAGGCGCGCTGCGAGAATGTCGTACTGGTAGACGCTCTCGTAAAAAATGCTGGTATCAGGCTCGAAGTATACAATGGTACCGCGGTAGTCTGAAGGTCCAACCTCTTTGACATCGTACTTCGGCTTGCCGATATTGTACTCTTGCTGGTACTCTTTGCCGTCGCGGTGCACATTGACGCGCAACAGAGTCGAAAGTGCGTTCACGCAACTCACACCTACCCCGTGCAGACCGCCCGAAACCTTGTAGGAATCCTTGTCAAACTTACCCCCTGCGTGCAGGACCGTCATAACTACCTCAAGCGCAGATTTACCCTCTTTGGCGTGCATGGCCACCGGAATTCCGCGGCCGTCGTCTTTAACCGTAATGCTGTTACCCTCGTGAATGATTACACTCACCATGGTGGCATGCCCCGCAAGGGCCTCGTCAATAGAGTTGTCCACGACCTCATAGACGAGGTGGTGAAGGCCTTTTTGGCCAATGTCGCCGATGTACATCGCGGGACGCTTGCGCACCGCTTCTAAACCTTCGAGGACTTGAATGCTGTCCGCGCCGTACTGATTATTTTCGCTCATGATTCCGTAAAAATGGACTATCTACAAAGATAACCCAGGCCTCGCACCGGGGAGTCCATAAGCGCAGAAATTAGCCCCGTTTATCAACATTTTTTTCAACAGGCCGCACGAACGGCAACCCGTTGAGTTCCGGAGTCATAAACGCTTAAAACTTGTAAACCAGGCCCAAATTTGCGCGAATTCCCTGAACGGGGTAGCCCATCCACCATTCGGCGCGCTGGTTGAGCAAATTATCGATGCGAATTACGGCGTCAAGTTGACTGTTGTAGCGGTACTGAGCACCCAGGCGCACGTCGGCGAAGGCCGGCAAATCATAGGGCATCATCAGTCCGCTCAAGGTGGTTCGGGGACCCCGTAAGACCACCGCGCCGTCGAGGCGGATTTTTTCTCCAAAATTGGCTCTTGCCTGAGCACCGAGCTCATACTTTGGCAGATGGAACACCGGTTGGCCACTGGAATCTTGCAAGGCGAAGCGCAATACCCCGTGCAGGCGCAAATCCCAAACTTGCTTGAACTGAAAGGTGAGCTCGCCAGTAGGTTCAAGGGAAGTCACTTTTACGTACTGCATCCCAACGCGTCCGCTGTCGTCGAGGACGCCAAAGTCGACGTCTGGACGCACTACCATGGGGTAGTTATCCCAGGTGGCATACCGACCGCCAAATCGGTATCCCACGATACGGCTCCATCGACCCGTGGCTCCGCCGTAAATGCTGCTGCTTCGAATGGCCTCATAGGCAGAGGTTTCGGCTAAAAAGGGTACGGACTCTACCCGGGCGCGCATTCCTTGGTTGTCGACGCTTCCGTCCATTCCCCCGTAGAGGTAAAGAACGTCACGCACCAGTGGAACCTCAACGTGGATGACTGGCGGAAAGTACGGTAGGGTCTTCTGACCCGGTCCGCCTGTGAAGATGAGGTTGAGTCCGAAGCGAAAGCGCACGCCCTTAATGCTGTCGGCCAGCGAAGGACTGAACTGCCCGGCCCATGCTACCTGCGAGCTGTCGGGACGCGCGCTGCCGCTCAACTGGTTGATTGAAAAGGTCAACGGAAGGTTAAGCACCAAGTTTTGGACGGGCAGGGCCGATTCGAGGTGGGCCCGCGCCCCCGACTCTACCTGGCGACCGCCTTGGTCGATCCAATGGTGGCCCGAAACGGAGGCACTTCGAAAGACCTGGGTCTTGCGGTAGCGCGTGGCTTGATAGCGGGCGCCAAATTGGTAGTTCTGAAGGTTACGCCCAGGGGCAGCTGCCGCCGTGTCGGCGTCGTTGAATCCGGGCGTGTGGCGCTGTCCATAGAAAGGTATTTGATCCCATTCCCCTCCGGCTTCCACTCGCAGGCGTCCGCGATTGAAAATTCGTTCATAGTTCGCATCAAGATTGGATTCGGCCCACATGACTCGGTCAAATACCATGTAGTCTTTGGCGAATCCTCCACGCGTGGAGCGGTGGGTCCCGCGTACGGACCACAGATGGTCTACACTTCGAACGCTTCCCAAGGCCGCCTCCGCCTCAATCGAGCCGTAGTTGCCCGCTGAAAGCGAAACGTAGCGCGACGGCAAGCGATCGAGCTTCGTCTTGGTGATTTTAACCGGCGGGATCAGCTCCATCACGGGCTCTACCCCGATGACCTGCGGACGAACCAGAATGCTCACGGGCAGCTTCTGAATGCTCGTGTCGGACAAGCTGGGCTGGCCCGAAATCTTTACTGCCTCGGCCACCCGCGCGCGGTACTTGTCGGTCACCGAAACTTCGACCTGACCCACCTGGGCCTGCGCACTCCACGCCCCGAGGGACACTAAGAGAAATAAACCTTTTTTCATGCTACTGCGCATCTTGAGTTTGGGGGGCGTTGGAAGGAAGTTGAGCCGCATTGAATTCGGCGAGCAGCGCCTGGGCTTGTTTAACTAAGTCGTCAGAGGGATGCTCCGAAATCACAAAGTCGAGCGTGTAGCGGGCCTGGAATCCGTCGTTTAAGCTAGCGTAGTTCCGGGCAAGCACCAGAAGTGCCCGGTAGCGCCATTCTGTTTGACTTGGGTAGTTGTCAAGCAATCCGAAGATGACTTCGTTGGAGGCCGCGAATTGGCCGCGGAGCCGCAAGATCTCGGCTTGGGAATACGTCGCCTCAACTTGAACGCTCGCCGTTCCTTCAGCGGCGGCTTGAAGGGCGGCAGACTGCCACAGGCCCAAGCGATTGCTGTCGGCGGACGCGGCACGATACTGAGATTCCAGCACCCTCAGGCGCGTAGCTAAGGCCTCACTTCGGTCTTCGGGCGTTTGACGCTGGTCGGCGATGATGCCCTCGGCGTACGTCAGCGCCACGTCTGACGCTCCTTCAGCGAAATGCGCTCGCATCATGCTGCGGTTGGCTTCGCTTCGCAGGCTGGCGTCTTCGGCCAGGGCCAGTAGGCGTTCCGAGTAGCTTTTGGTCTCGCTCCAGTCCTTGCGGGCCTCGGCGTCGCGGAGCAGCCACTTATAGGCCGGAACCGTGTTCGCATTTACCGCACCCCGAACTACGTTGCGGTAGTACGGCAATGCCTGCGCCATTTGGCCGGTGAGGCGGGCCGACTCGGCGGCCTGAAACTGGGCTTCGGGGGCAAAGTAGCCGTCGGGGAAGCGCTTGAGGTACTTGCCAAAGGCGTCTAGGGCTGGGGCATACAGGGACTGGGCGTACTTGTCATAGGCCGACATGTAGGCCACCGAGTCCAGCTCGCTGGCGCGGATGCCCGAAGAAGGCATGCCCTGAACCCATTCCAAGTAGTCGTCGATTCGGTTGGCGTCGTCGTAGACCGATCGTGCAACCGCCACCGCCTCGCGCGCCTCCGCCGTGCCCGGGTAGTCGCGCACCACGGCTTGGAACGAGGTAATGGCCTCGTTGAGTCGGTTGTCGTTGCGGCGTGCCAGCGCGATGTTCAGGGCAGCTCGGCGCGCTTTTTCCGTGTTGGGCTTGCGGCGAACGTAACTGCCAAATGCCTCCTCGGCCTCGGCGTTGCGCCCAATGCGCAGCAAAGTCTGAGCGCGCTCAAACAAGGCGTCGTCGGCGCGGAGCGAGGCACTCTTCTCGATTCTCGCGAGCTGTTCGATCTTACCGGCGTTGTCGCCGAGGAGTCCGCGGCATAGGGCTTGCTGGAAGGCGGCATAATCTGCGTCGGAACTTGTTCCCTTGGCGATTTTGGCGTAGTAGTCGCGGGCCAATGCATGGCGCCCGAGCAAGAAGTACAAGTCGGCAATGCGCAGTTCGGCGTCCTCGCGGCGGCGGTCGTTTTTGGGAGCATCCTCAAGAAACACCCTGAAGCTGGCCGCGGCCTCCTCGAGACGGTCAAGGCGGTACAGCGTGTAGGCTTTGTTGTATTGGGCCGCCGGCCGCTCGGTCAGATTGAAGCTGCCCGGAGTCTTGAGGAATTTTTCGGTTTGGTCGAGCGCCTCGCGGTAGTCGCCTTGGCGGAAGGCCATTTCGCCCTTCCAAAAATGAGCCAGTGCGGTGTAGCCGCGGTCGAGCGGATAGCTCAGCGACTGGTCTAGCAGCTCGTTGGCCTTGTCCCACTGCGATGCCTGGTACAGCTCGACCGCCCTGAAGTAGGCGACCTTTTGGTAGGCTTCGCGCATCGCCGACGACGCCATTCCGGTCTGAACGATGGCCTCCAGTGCGCGGCCGTAGTCGCGCGAGGTCAGGTAGAGGTTGGCCAAGTACTCGTTGGCTTCGCGGCGGTGTTCGGTGCGCGGAAACTCGCGCAAAAACTGGTTGAACACCTGAATAGCGTCGCCAAAGGGGCTGGCGCTCCGATAGGTCAGCTTGGCGTATTGGTAGGCTGCCTGTTCGCGGGTCGACTCGTCGGCCTTGCTCTGCCAGACGGCGCGAAAGGCCGTTTGGGCCTCCTCCCAGCGCTCGAGCCGGGCGTAGCTGTCGCCGAGCATCAACCGCGACTGAAGCACCCAGTCGGCGTTGCTCTCGCTCGGCAGTTGGTTGAAGGCCTTGATGGCGCCCTCGTAGTCTTGCGTCTGGTAGGCGCACACTCCGGTTTGGTAGGCGATTTCGGGCGAGGATTTTCCGCCCTGAGCGAGGTTGAAGGCGAAGTAGGACTTCGCGTCGGCGTAGCGCTTCTTGCGGAACATGCTCTGACCAATCAGCAGCGCGATTTCGGGAGCGCGCTTGGCCGAAGCTTGCTTCATCAGCGTTTCCCCGAGCGCCAGCAGCTCGTCGTCCTTGCCCTGGCGGGCATAAAGCTGCGCCAAGTAGTAGGGCACGACGGGGCCAAACTCGGGATGCTGCTGCAGCGGTTCGAGGTTCTCGAGGGCCGTTTGGTCTGCTTTTTCGAGGTAGGCGATGTGGCCGTAGTAGTACTGGGCCGTCTTGGCCACGGCGGACTTCGACTTTTTGGCCTCCGCGAGTTCAGCCTTGGCTAAATCGTATTCGTTCAGCAGAAAGTGCGCGTAGCCAAGCTTGAACTGGACCTCAGCCCGAAGGTTGCGTGCCAAATCCACCCCGTCGAGTTGGCGCAGCCAGCGCTTGGCCTCCTGATAACGACGGCGGTTGAAGGCCTGCTCTGCGGCCTCGAGGACGAGGTCAATTCGGCGCGAAGACGAAGGGTAGGTCTGCAAAAAAGCTTCGGCATATTCTTCGGCGTCGCGGTGCAGCAGGCGGATCGCGCAAAGGGCCTGGTAGTACATCGACTGCTCCGACCAATCGCTCGACTCGGGAACCAAGGTGCGCACTTGGCCAAAGTACTCGTAGGCCGAACTGTAGAGCGCCCGGTCAAATCGCGCGCGGGCTTCGGCAAAAAGGGCTTCGGGTTGCTGGCCCGTGATCGGCTGCTGGGCAAACAGGCGTGCGCTGAGCAAAAGCGCGGCAAAAAACAGAATCCTCATGTTGTTCAAAAGTACATCGTGCTTTTGGTTCGGCTCTCGTTACTTTGCAGAAACTGTGCCCATGGAAAAATCTCCCGTTTTATCGCTGCGCAATGCCAGCATCGTGCAAGGCAGCCACCGCGTCTTGACCGACGTCAACCTCGAGGTCGCTGTGGGAGAGTTCATTTATGTGATTGGCGCCACCGGTTCGGGCAAGTCCTCGCTGCTGAAGACCTTGTACGCAGACCTTCCGCTCGAATCGGGCGAAGGGCGCATTGTGGGCTACGACCTGCGCAACCTTCAGGAGCGCGACATCCCCTACCTCCGCCGCCAACTGGGCATCGTGTTTCAGGACTTTCAGCTGCTGATGGACCGCAGTGTGCGCGACAACCTGGACTTTGTCCTGCGCGCCACGGGCCAGATGAACCGCAGCGAAAACGACGACCGCATCGACAACGTCCTTCGCCGCGTGGGCATGCCCACCAAAGGACACAAAATGCCCCACCAACTTTCGGGCGGAGAACAGCAGCGCGTATCGATTGCTCGGGCTTTGCTCAACGACCCTCCCCTGATTTTGGCCGACGAACCCACGGGCAACCTCGACCCACATATGTCTGAGGAGCTGATGCACCTGCTCGAAGAAATCCGCGCCAGCGGCCGCAGCATTTTGATGGCCACCCACGACTATGCGCTGCTGCTGAAGTTTCCGCACGCCACCTACCGCTGCGCCAACGGAACGCTCGCGTCGACGGTACAGCGCACCCTCTAAACCTTTGGTGGCGCGGACCGAAACCGCGCGGCCACTTCGCGAGCGCGCGCCGCATGCTCGGGCGTCCACGGGCTTTGCTGTGCGCTCCGAATCGCGGCATAGGCCTCGTCCCACGTGCGGTACGTGAACACCCGATCGCCCAAGTCAAGTCCCTGAACCGCAAATTCATGGGCGACAATATGGCGCCCCTGGAGAAGGGCCTGAATCAGCTTGAACTTAATTCCCAGCGCGTGTTCCGCATGGACCACAACCACCTGGGCCTTGGCGTACAGGTCATCTAGTGCTTCGTCGCTCGGCCGGTCAACGTAATGGGGCGTGCCTTCAGGGGCGTTGTGGCCGGCCAAGCACAGGCCTTCGAGCGGAGGCTGCACCGCAAGTAGGCCGTTGAGGGCGGCGGCGTTCTCTTCGACGCTGAACTTGCCCACCGCGAGGACGAGCGGCTCGGTCGCCGGATGCTGCGGAACGCGCTCCAAAAACGGGTGGTGCGGCGGAACCCAGTGCGCCCGAGATCGGGGGCTTAGGGCATTCCATGCTTCGGCGTCGGCGGGCGTAATCGCCGCAACGGGCCCCACCCACGCCGCGGCCAGGTGGCGCTCCCACTGCGACAGGGCCCAGGCCTCCGCCCGGTAGTACGCCCGCTTGAGTCCGCGCGCATGGCGGGCCAAACTGGCGTAGTAGGCCGATTCAGGGTTGTGCAGGCGAAGCACGCCGTCGCGCGACAGGCCGCTGCAGTGCAGGCCGTGGTAAGTCAAGGTTCCGCGCTGAACCTGCGCTTGGTGCCGAGCGATGCGGGTCTGGCGGCTCTGCACGATCCACGGGAGCAGCTTGAGCGGAAGGCGACGTCGCCTGAGCACGTTGACCTGAACCTCATCAAACGCAAGGGGCTGCGCGAGCGGACCTCGGGTAAAGGCGTGCAGCACCACCTGCTCGCCCCGGTCGACCGCGTGGCGAAGCTGCCCCAAGACTTCCAAGGTGCCTCCGTAGCGGGGCGGCTCCAGGCGGTCCATGCTCCAAATATGGTGGGTGGCGCGGCCCTCGAGCCGATCGATCAGGCGGTGCCAAACTCGGGCCTCTTCGCCCCAGTGGTAGCGGTGGGCGGCACGGCGGGCGGCGCGGCTCGCGGAGGCGTACGCCTCGGGCTCCATCAAACCCCGGGCGGCCGCCGCAATGGCGTCGGGGGTCACCGCGTCGAGGACGCATCCGGCTTCGGTCGCGCGGAGCACCCGGGCCACCTCGACCAGGTCGCTGGCCACCACGGGAAGTCCCGCCTGGAAGTAGTCAAAGATTTTGTTGGGCAAACTCCAACGGTAGTTCTGCGACTTGGGCTTGTCCAGGCTGAATCCGAGGTCGGCGGCGGCGGTGTAGCGCTGCAGCTCTTCACGCGGAACCCGGCCCACGAAGCGCACGTTGGAACGGCCCTGCGCGGCAACCTGTCGCTGAAGCTGGGGAATGGCGTCGCCGCTGCCCACCACCAGCAGTTCGACTTCGGGGCAGCGAATGGCGGCCTCCACTAATTCTTCGGCGCCACGGTCGACGTTGATTCCCGCACCTTGAAGAATCCACAGCACGCGGTCGACGGGGAGCCCCAGTTCCGCGCGAAGGGCTCGCTTGCGGTCGTCCGGCCCCGGCCATTCGCCGTCGGCATCCCACGGAAGTTCGGCAGCGAGCGGCACGTTCCGCACGACGTCCCAGGTCGAGCCGTACTCGCGGGCGTACTGGTCGGCGATGCTTTGGTTGACGGTCACCCGAAAATCGGTGCGCGGAATTCCGTAGCGCTCCACTCCGCGCCAAAGGCGCTGCACCCAAGGGCGCGATTCGAGCTCTGGGGCACCCAAAAAGTACTCGTGGCTGTCGTAGACGAGCGGCTTGGCGCGCCGCATGGCCCACCAGGCATTGGGCGCCAAGGTGTCGAGGTCGTTGGCGAGGTAGACGTCGGGGCGAAGCCGCTGGAGCGCGAACCACAACCGAACCTGGTATTCGAGGTAGAACAAGGGGCCGCGGTTCACCCAGCAGCTCACGCGCTGCGTCTCGTAGGGGCGATTCAGGGGTGCCGGATTGGGGTAGGTACGGCCGACCACCACGACCCGGTATCCGCGCTCGGCCCACAGCGTCGCCGTGCGGTGCACCCGCTGGTCGCTGTGCAGGTCGTTGATCACGCTTAATACTACCGTGGGCTGCATGCAGCGAAGGTAGCGCAGGCATCTTTTGAACGAACTTTGCGGGCATGACGACGGACCCCCGCCACATCAAGATTTCGGACTACGACTACCCGTTACCGGACGGCCGCATTGCGATGGAGCCCAGCACCCCGCGCGACGCCGCAAAATTGCTTGTGTGGGACCGCGGGGCGGTCCAGGACCTCGGGGTTCGGCAGGCGCCCGACGTCGTGGCGACGTGGGGACCCTACCGCCTGGTGGTCAACGAGGCGCGGGTGGTTCCGGCGCGAATCTTTATGCCCCGACCGAGCGGAGAAGGGCACTTCGAACTCTTTTACCTCGACGCCGAGGGCCTTTCGGTGGAACAGGCCATGGCCGAAACCGCTTCGCTTCAGGCGTGGTGCAAAGTCCGCCCGAGCAAAAAGTGGAAAGACGGCGTCGATCTGGTGCACGAATGCGGGCTGACCGCGTCGCGTCGGGCCCAACGCGACGGGGAGTCTTTAGTGGAGTTTCGGTGGTCGACTGGGCAAACCTGGGCGCAAATCTTGGGCGAAGTAGGGCGAATTCCGCTCCCCCCCTACCTGCGCCGCGCCGACACCGAGGCCGACCGCGACCGCTACCAGTCGGTGTTTGCCCGACACGAAGGGTCGGTGGCCGCCCCCACCGCAAGCCTGCACTGGACCGCTGAGCTCATGGACCGTTGGCGCGAAGTATGTTCCGACACGCAGGCCGTCACGCTGCACGTCGGAGCCGGAACCTTTCAGCCCGTCAGCGCCGATGCGGTGGGCGACCACCCCATGCACGCCGAAGAAGTGGTGATCGCCCGATCCGCGATCGAAGCGCTGGCCGACGGGTTGCCCGTACTGGCCATGGGCACCACGGCCGCCCGCACCCTGGAGTCGCTGTACTGGTGGGCCCTCGAATGGCAGCGGAGCGGAAGCATGCCCTCCTACGTAGACCAGTGGGCTCCGTATTCCGAGTTTCTGGTTGCTGGTTTCTCGCCGCAGAGCGCGGAGTTGCCGGCTTGCGGTACATCGCGGCACGGCGAAGGTGAAGTACCCAAGGATGCGCTGGCACCCGAGGTTTGCGCGCTCTTGGCCTGGGCAGCCCAAAAGCTGAAGGAAGAGGGCCAAGAAGTGGTTTCGTTCCGGACCGCTTTGCTGATCGCTCCGGGTTATTCGTACCGCATGGTTCATGCGTTGATCACGAATTTTCACCAGCCGCAATCCACCCTTTTGCTGCTGATTGCTGCAGGGCTCGGACCCGCATGGCGCGGGATTTACGAGCACGCCCTGGCGAACGGGTACCGGTTTTTAAGCTACGGCGACGCGAATTTGTACCGTTTTTAAGCGAGTAGCTCGGCTGGCGGGTCCAGCTTGCCGACGTGAATTGCATTAGGTTTGGCGCGCTAGCGCTTGGTATGGCGGCGACGTGCTCCTTCGGAGGTTCCGGGCGCGCGGAGGGGTCAGAGCTGCCTCGGGGGTTCGCGGTGCGGATCGCTCCAGTGGAGGACACGATGCTGTTCCTGTGGTGGAATCTTCAAAATCTCATGGATACGTTGCCGAATTCGGGGCCCCGGGATGTGGATTTTGTTCCCGAAGGCAGGTACCGCTGGAATTCACCGAGGTACTTCGCGAAGCTGTACGCGGTGGGCCGCGGCCTCGCCGCGGCGGCGGGCGGCCAGGTTCCCGACGCGATTGGGGTGTGCGAGGTAGAAAACGCCGAGGTGCTCGACGACCTGGAGCGGCGGTGGCCGCCCGAATGGCGCTTGTGGCGCCTGCACCGCGACAGCCCCGACGGTCGCGGCATCGACGTGGCCCTGTGGTACAACCCCGAGCGCCTTCGGGTGGACTCGGTGGCCTGGATCCATCCGCCCGACACCCGCCCCACTCGCGAAGCCCTTTGGGTGCGCTGGACCACGACGGAAGGCCGAAGCCTGACCTGGCTTTGGGTTCACCTGCCGTCGCAGCGAGCTCCGTCGCCCGACGCGCGGGCCGAGGCCCTTCGGGGAATCATGGCTTCCCTCGAGGCCCCGCCCGACGGACTGGCCGGCGACTTGAACGAAGGAAGCTCCGGACCCCTAGGCCACTACCTGTGCGGCGCGGGCATGCAGCCCGCGCCCTGGTCGGGCCCCGCGGGCACCTATGCCTACCGGGGACGCCTCGAGGCCCTTGACGGCGTGTGGACGACGCCGGAGCGCGGCGTGGTGCTGCGCGGAACGGCGGTGCCCTATGGCCTCAAGAAGTCCGCGACCCACGGCTACCGGGTGCGGGGAACCTTTGAGGGCACGAAGTACGTCGGAGGCGCATCGGACCACCTCCCCGTGCGCATTTTAGTCCATCGAAACTAAAAAGCGCGTATTTTAGCAACCTATTGGGCTTAACCCAAAGACCATTTATGAAACACCTTGCTACCGCCAGCCTCGCTGTGCTTGCCCTGGCTTCTTGCCAACCCCAAGATCCCGATCCGCTTCCCGAAGTGTACATCACCGATTCGCTTACGGTGAGTCCGAAGCAAAAAGTACTGGTGATTGAAACCACCGGAACGTGGTGCCAGTACTGCCCCAACGGTGCGCAGTCCATGCTGATGGCGATCAACACGTTCAACGACACGGTCAACCACGAAGCGCTGGTGATTCCGTTTGCCTCGCACACGGGAGACCCCTTTGAGTCTTCGGTGCAAACGGCCCTGAACACGGCGTTCCCGACGACGGGCGTGCCCAATTTTTACGTTCAGAACGTCGACGCCGGCCAAGACATTATGGGTCCCATTGCAGGGGCTCTGGCCAACGAGCCCAAAGTCGGCGTGTCGCATGCCTGGCTGATGAACGCTACCAACGACACGATTTATGTATACCCCAAGGTGCAGTTTTTTGAGGACAGCAAAGACGCACAGTACTACGTGCAGTCGTACGTGCTGGTCACCAACATCGACGCCAAGGAATACAATGCGGGTGGACCGGTGATCAACCTGAACCAGGTGTCTTCGGTGCCCATCGTGACGACGGGTTCGGGTGCCGTACCTACGAAGTGGACGGGCCAGGCAGATCCGCTCACGAAAAAGGTCGCAGGCGACATCTACCAGCACGACCACGTGCCAATGACCTCAGGTCTAACGCCTAACGCCTACGGGGTGGAGCTCGACTCGATCAACCCGCTGGGCAACGACTTCTTTGAAGGCGACATCTTTGGTTCGAAGTTCACGCCGATCGTAATCAAGATTCCGTTGAATAAGGACATTCAGATGCAGGCGGTCCGCCAGCTTATTCCCAACGTGAAGCTTGAAGTGGCTACGCTGCTGTGGGCTCCGCGCCAAGACGGAAACCCCGGCGTACTCTTCGTTAACGGCCACATCGACCACAAGTAATTTAACCGCTCTGCGGACGAAGCCGGCCTCAGCGCCGGCTTTTTTTATGACCTTTACCTGATGATGAAGTAAGATGGCCGCAGAGTTTCTTCGCGCGTTGAGCAAAGACAAAGAGGGATTCGGGATGTTCCAGTTCTGCTTAAAGTAGGGCTACGCTCAGACGCTCAGGCGCTCATCCAGTTCGGCCAGGAGGTCTTCGCGCCTATTGTGCTCAGCGTACGGCTCCGATAAGGTGCACCGGCTCATCTGCTGCAGCGTGCAGGTCGCTCAGGCCAAACGCCCAAACCTCGATTTCAAACCTCGTGCGGCTATTTTCCGCGTCGGGCGCGGCGGTTGCCCGCTTCCTTATTGGCCTCAAGCATCTCGTTCATTTTCTTGGCGAACCGAGACTGCGAGCCGCCCTTGGCCTTGGTTTCATCAATTTGAGCGCGAATGGCCTTTTCGTCGATCACAAATTCCTTGATGATCCACTGCTGACCAAAGGTCAAAACGTTTGAAATGAAGTAGTAGTACGACAGACCTGACGAGTAGTTGTTGAACCATACGAGCAGCATAAACGGCATTACGGACTGAATAATCAACATCTGCTGCTGCATCATGCTGTTGCCCGAAGTCGGCGTCATCGAGTTGTTGAACTTCGTGTACAGGAAGGTCGAAACGGCCATCAACAAGGTGAAGAGCGACACGTGCGCCCCATAGAATGGAATTTCGAAAGGAAGGCTCAAAACACTGTCGTAGCTAGATAGGTCGTCAGCCCACAGAAAGGCCTGCTGGCGCAGCTCGATCGAAACCGGGAAAAAGCGGAACATCGCAATCAAAATCGGCAACGAGAGCAGCTGTGGAATGCAACCACCTAGCGGATTCACGCCCGCCTTTTGGTACAGAGCCATCGTCTCCTGCTGCTTTTTGGCCGGGTCGGCGTCCTTGAACTTCTCGTTCAGCTCGTCCATTTCCGGCTTGAGCACGCGCATCTTCGCCATGCTCTTGTAGCTCGAGAACGTCAGGGGTGAAAGGGCCAACTTTATGAGCGCCGCCATCAGCAAAATGATGATGCCGTAGTTGAGACCGTAGCCGTCGAGCCAGTTGAACAGCGGCGACACTACGTACTTTCCGATCCAACCAAAAATGCCCCATCCAAAGGGAATCACTTCGTCGAAATGCAGATCAAAGCCCTTGAGCGTCTGGTAGTGGTTGGGACCATGGTACCAAATGCCTTGGGCAGAAACCACCCCATTCCCTGAAGTAAGCGTGAATTTCGTAGTGTAATTCAAGGTGTGCGACGTATCAGAAGCCACACGAATCTGCATGTCCGCTTTGGCGATTCCTTGGTCGGACTGTAAAATGCTACTGAAGTACTGCTGCTTGTGGGCCACCCAGCCAAGGTTTTCGGCCGACTCGTCGTCGTCGCGTCCGTCGCTGAGGCTGCTGCGCTCCTCTTCGGCGTTCTCGAAGTAGTAGGTGCTCGAATTGGTGGTTTCGTTGGTCTGACTCTTTTCGTGGCGGATTCCTTGCTGCTTCCACGTAAGCGTGAGGTCCGACGTGCTTGGGGTCTTTAGGGCCCACTGGAGGCCGTAGCCATCGGCCGGCAGCTCAAAGGTCCACTGGGTACCCGAGGTGTGCGCTAACGTGAGTTTGGAGCCGGCCTGCTGGCCGCTCATTCCGTCTTGGGGCAGGCCCTCGAGAACTTGGTTGCCGTCGACCAAGCGAAGCGGCTTGCCTTGCCAGTCAAGGTATTCTTTGAGTTCGACGTACTTGATTTGGGCGCCGCGGTTGCTGATGATGTAGCGCACTTGGTCGTTTTCGAGCACGTACTCCTGCTCGGGGGCTAGGGTATCGGCCGCGTCGGCGAGCGAGTCGGACAAAAGCGGGGTTTGGGCAGCTTCCGTCGAGGTCGTTTCTGCGGGCGTGGCCTTGGGTTTGGCGGCTGGCTCCATGGTACTGGCCCAGTAAGAGGTTCCGAGCAAAATGGCACCAATAAGAGCAAAACCAATAAGCTGGTTGCGATCCAAAAACGGACGTTGTTCCATGATTTAAACGTGTGCGTGCTGAAGCGCAGCCTCGACAAACGAGGTGAACAGCGGGTGCGGCGCTTCTACGGTGGAGCGGTACTCCGGGTGAAACTGAACCCCGACGAACCAGGGATGCGAAGGAAGGGTAACGATCTCGACGAGGTCGTTTTGAGGATTCACGCCCACGGGCTTAAGGCCTGCTTCGGCGAGCTGGTCGCGAAAGGCGTTGTTGAATTCGTAGCGGTGGCGATGGCGTTCCGAAATCAACGTGCTGCCGTAAAGCTGGGCAAGCTTACTGCCGGGCTCGAGCGCGCAATCGCAGGCGCCGAGGCGCATGGTTCCGCCCTTGTCGGTGATGTCTTTTTGGCCTGCCATGAGGTCAATGACCGCGTAGGGCGTTTCGGGGTCCACTTCGCTCGAATTGGCTCCGTTCAAGCCTAAAACGTTGCGGGCGTATTCAATCACCGAGGCCTGCATGCCAAAGCAAATTCCGAGGAAGGGAATCCCGTGCTCGCGAGCGATGCGGACCGCCTCGATTTTTCCCTCAAATCCGCGGGCGCCAAAACCGGGGGCCACCACCACGCCATGCAGGCCCTCAAGGTGCGTGGCGGCGTTCTCGGGGGTAAGTTCTTCGGAGTGGATCCACTCGATCTGCACGCGGGCGCGGTGCTCGGTTCCGGCGTGGATCAGGGCCTCGCTGATCGACTTATATGAATCTTTGAGTTCCACGTACTTGCCGATGAGGCCGATGCGAACTTCGCGTTCCGGGTTCAGCAGGTGAGCCACAAAGGTTTCCCACTTCTTAAGTTCGGGAGTGCCTTCGACAGAAAGACCGAGCTTGCGCAGCACAACCTGATCCATGGCTTGGTCGCGGAGCAGCATCGGCACCTCGTAAATGGTGCGCGCATCAAGCGATTCAATGACCGCATCGGGGGTAACGTTGCAGAACAGCGCAAGCTTGCGGCGCACGTCCTCTCCAAGGCTGTGTTCGGCGCGGCACACGAGGACGTCGGGCTGCACGCCGGACTCCTGGAGCATCTTGACGGAGTGCTGGGTGGGCTTGGTCTTGAGTTCGCCGGTAGCCCGCAAGTAGGGAACCAAGGTGAGGTGCACGCTGACGCAGCGCGAACCCAGTTCCCAGCGAAGTTGGCGGACCGCTTCAATGAAGGGAAGGGCTTCGATGTCGCCGACCGTTCCGCCGATCTCGGTGATCACGATTTCGTAGCGTCCGTCTTCACCGAGCAGCAGCATGCGGCGCTTGATTTCGTCGGTGATGTGCGGAATAATCTGCACCGTCTTGCCCAAGTAGTCGCCTCGGCGCTCCTTGTCGATGACGTGCTGGTAGATGCGTCCGGTCGTCACGTTGTTGGCCTGCGACGTCGGTCGGTTCAGGTAGCGCTCGTAGTGGCCGAGGTCCAAATCCGTTTCGGCTCCGTCGTCGGTCACGTAGCACTCGCCGTGCTCGTAGGGGTTGAGGGTACCTGGGTCGATGTTCAGGTAGGGGTCAAACTTCTGGATGGTCACCGAAAACCCGCGGGCCTGCAGGAGTTTGGCGAGGGACGAAGCGACGATGCCCTTGCCCAACGACGAGGTTACGCC
>SYCM01000064.1 GCA_005786915.1 Bacteroidota bacterium
CGACGGACGCCAGTTCCGCGACCGCATCCAAGTCCTTCACTAAGCGAACCCTGCGCGATTTCAGGCAATTTTGGCCCGATTCTCGCGTTGGACCGCATATGAAACGTTTGATCCTCGTCCTGCTCGGCGTGGCGCTGTCGGTGCCTGCCTTGAGCCAGTCTTCAGATTCCAAGATTAAAGCCTACCTGCGCGGCGGCGTCAACTACAACCTCAACGGGGTTGGACTCGACAGCGGCTTGGTCAACGCCGGCAGCATCGCACGCCTCGAGCGGCCCGTGAACGGCTGGCACGCCGGACTGACCGTGCGCGAGCAGCGCAAAGACGGAAGCTACCTCGCGTTGGAATCGCTGTTTTCCGCCCGCACCTATACCTTTCAAGGCATCGACAACGAAGGCAATCCCTTCGACGAGACCCTGAACTCGCAGAGCGTGCAGCTGGCCCTGTCGCCGGGATTCCGCATGTTCAAACTCGTGCGCGCCCAAGCCGGCATCAATGCCTTGTTCGAGCTCAACGACGACTTTAACTCGACCTTCAGCAACTACCAGCTCGGCTACCGCCTGGGGGTGGGTCTGGACCTCGGCAGCCTGACGCTCGACGTCGCCCTCAACAGCGCGTTTAATGCCCAGGGCGGAACCTGGAACGGCCTGCAGCTCAGCAACCGTCCGTCGGAATACCTGGTTTCGGTGGGCTACAAACTCTAATTTTTTCTGAGCCATTGCAATTTGGCACGCTTTTGGAAATTGTTTTAAAAGAGTGCTTTGCGTTTAGGTGATTTTGTGTTCAACGTTCATGCGTTACGTTGGAAAGTTAAGCGCTCCTTCTGAAGCCCCGGCGTTGTGTCGGGGCTTTTTTTTGAGCTACTCGTTTTAGTTACTGGCTTCTCGTTACTCGAAACTACTTGCTCGAACCCTGCCACCAGAGGCCAGAAACACGTCATAGCTTAACGAACACGTTCTTGGGCTCGGTAAAGAATCGGAGCGCTTCAAATCCGCCCTCGCGGCCGAGGCCCGACTGCTTGACCCCACCGAAGGGCGTGCGCAGGTCGCGCACGAGCCAGCTGTTGATCCACACAATGCCCGCCTCGAGCTCGTGGGCTACCCGGTGGGCGCGCTGCAGGTTACTCGTCCAAAGCGTTGCGGCCAGTCCGTACTTGGTGGCGTTCGCCAGCGCCAGCGCTTCTTCTTCTGAATCAAATGGCATCACCGTGACCACCGGACCAAAAATCTCTTCTTGGTTGGTGCGGCAGCTCATGCTGAGGCCCGTGATTACGGTCGGTGCAATAAAGTAGCCGTGGGGAGCCCCCGCGACCGCGACCGCGTGGCCGCCGCACTCGACGCGTCCGCCCTCTTCTTGGGCCAAGGCGATGTAGCTTAAAATCTTGTCTCGGTGCGGAGCCGAGACCACCGCGCCAACTTGGGTTTCGGGGTCGCTGGGCAAGCCCACGCGCAGGGCGCGCACGCGCTCGGTGAATTCCGCCACGAAGCGGTCGTAGATCGGACGCTCCACGAGGATGCGCGACCCGCACAGGCAGATTTGACCTTGGTTGGCAAAGGAAGACTGCAGCGTGGTGCGCAGCATGGACTCAAAGTCGCAGTCCGCAAAAATCAGGTTGGGGTTTTTTCCGCCGAGCTCGAGGCTCAGCTTTTTGAAGCTCGGCGCGGCGAGCGTGTTGATGCGGGCGCCGGTGGCGGTTCCGCCAGTAAACGAAATCATCGGCACGTCGGGGTGCGTGACCAGGGGCTCGCCGACGCCCGGACCGGTTCCGTGCACAATGTTGAATACACCCGCCGGAAACCCTACTTCGTGTAAAATTTCACTCAACAGGTAGGCGGTGTAGGGCGTCACCTCTGAAGGCTTGGCCACGACCGTATTGCCGGCCGCGAGGGCGGGCGCAATCTTCCAGCTGAACAAGTACAGCGGTAGGTTCCAGGGGCTGATGCAGGCCGCTACGCCAATGGGGCGGCGCAGCGTGTAGTTGAACCCGTGAGCGCCCATGTCGTGGGTTTCGCTCCAGTCGTGCAAAATGGCGGTCGCATAAAAGGCGAAGTTGTCGCGGGCCCGGGGAATGTCCACCGTGCGCGCCAGCTTCAGGGGCTTTCCGTTGTCGCGGGATTCGGCGGCGGCCAACTCGTCAAGGCGCTCTTCGATGCGGTGCGCCACCGCCATCAGGTGCTTACTGCGCTCGGCCGCGGTCAGGGCAGACCACTTAGGGTACGCCTTCTTGGCCGCTTCGACGGCGCGGGACACGTCTTCTGCTCCTGAGTCCGGAATCAAACTGTACACCTCACCCGTGGCGGGCTCGATGTTGTCGAGGTAGCGTCCGCTGGCGGGAGCACTGAAGGCTCCGTCGATGTAGTTGCGCAGCGTAATCATAGGTTCGGAGTGCGGCCTCCGTCGACCGGAATGTTAATGCCCGTGATGTAGCTCGCCGCAGGCGAAGCCAGAAAGGCCACCGCCGCCGCGATTTCTGCCGGGTCGGCAAAGCGCCCCATCGGCACCTCGGCCTTCATTTCGTGCTCAATTTCGGAATACGGCCGTCCCGTGCGCTGGGCTCGACCCTCGATGATGGCCGACAGTCGCTCGGTCGCCGTCGCCCCGGGGAGCACGTTGTTCACGGTGATTCCGCTCGGAGCCAGCTCGGTAGCCAGCGTCTTCGCCCAGTTTCCGACCGCCGCGCGCACCGTATTGCTCACCCCAAGGCCGTGCAGCGGCGCCTTGACGCTCGTCGAAATCACGTTGACGATGCGCCCGTAGCCCGCGCGCTTCATGCCCGGAACCACCAGCTGCGCCAGTTTTTGGTTGACCAGCAAATGGTGGGTGAACGCACTTAAAAACGCCTCCGCGCTGGCGTCCAGCACGGGGCCCGCCGCCGGACCTCCCGTGTTGTTGACCAAGATATGGGCGTCGCCCCATGCCTTCATGTCTTCGCCAACCGCTGCCGCCAAGGCATCGGGTTGCGCGTTGTCGACGCTGAGCCAGCGGTGCTTTTGTCCCGCCGGCGTGGGCAATCCTGCCGCCGCGAGGGCCAGCGACTCCGGGTTTCGCGCGAGCAAAAGAACTTCAGCGCCCAGTTCAGCGAGGGCGGAGGCCGCCGCGCGGCCAATTCCTTGGGACCCGCCGCCGACCACAGCGCGCTTCCCGGCAAGGGGTTGTTGCATTGGGTAAAGTTAGCAAGGTTGGCGCGTTGGCTTGTTGGTTGCTGGTTTCTAGTTTCTGGTGGCCGCCAAACGCCCTCAAGCATTCGGTTATATCCGGATTTACTTTTTTTCGATTTGCACTAAATAGATATGTTTCAGTAATACAACGAATTATAAAATATCCGTTGACAAAAACCCGTTGCGAGAAACCAGAAACCAACGCACCAACCTCGCCAACTAGGCGCGCAGCAGCACCACGTCCTGAAAATCAAGGGTGGTTCCGCCCCGGCCGCTCCAGCGGCCAAAATGGACCTCAACGTCGGACCAGCCCGCCGCACGGGCCATGATCACCACGTCTTCAGGGCGAAAGGCGACGTTGGCACCGACTACTTCGGGATCCATATACCACACACCATTGCGCTGGACGGGAAATGCGTAAGATCCGCCCCGAGAAGCGCGCTCGGCCTCAGCATCCATCAAAAAGAAGGTCGCCAAAAACCGACCGCCGGGCCGCACCACGCGTCGGGTTTCGGCCAGGTAGCGCGCCACTTCGTCGCGGTCCATGTGGGTGAACACTGAAGTGGCCCAGGCAAAGTCAAAGTCCGCGTCTGCAAAAGGAAAAGTGAACTCCGACGCTCGAGCGCCGCCCGCCGTATACAGGTCGTTGTGCAGCGGAACCCACGTAAAGCGAAAGCCCGGGTAGCGCGAGGTGATCCGCTGAGTGCAGCGTTCGACCGCCTCGCGGACCACATCAAAACCCTCGTAGGCGTCGGGACGCGTCAGGTAGTCGGTGAGCGGAATCGCCATGCGGCCCAATCCGCTGCCGATGTCGAGCACCCGCTCGTCAGGTCGGAGCCCGCCAAGGCCCGTAAAGTGGGCTTTGAACAGCAATCCGTTGGCCAGAAAATCGCCGCCGCCCGTGAAGACCTCGCCCGGCAACGGCAAGGGAATCCCAGCGTACGAAGGCCGTCCGCCGTGGCGCAGCAGCGTCCACAGGTCGACCGGGAATACCAGCAAGCGGCGAACCCCGCGCCGGGCCTGAGGACCAAGGCGGTAGAACGCCGAGCGCAAAAACTTCTTCAAACTAAAAACCAGAAACTAGTTACGGCCTGCCATGATCCGCTCAATCTCGTCCACCTCCTTAGGAATCGCCTTCGTCAGGTTGATCGGCTCGCCCTTGGTAACCACGATGTCGTCTTCGATGCGGATGCCCAGGCCCTCCTCGGGAATGTAGATGCCCGGCTCGACCGTGAAGACCATGCCCTCTTGGATTTCAGACCCGTCCCAAGGGCCGTAGTCGTGCACGTCAAGGCCCAGGTAGTGCGAGGTTCCGTGCATAAAGTACTTTTTGTAGGCGGGCCAGGCGGGGTCCTGCTTGGCGACGTCTTCGCGGGTGATGAGCCCGAGGCCCATCAGCTCCTCGGTCATCAACTCGCCCACCTGAACGTGGTAGTCGGGCAGGCGCACGCCGGGCTTCAGCAAGTTCATCGCGGCCTTTTCCACGCGGAGCACCGCCTCGTAGACCTGGCGCTGGCGTGCCGTGAAGCGCCCGTTAGCCGGAAAGCAACGCGTCACGTCGCAGGCGTAGTTGCCGTACACGGCTCCGACGTCAAAAAGAACCACGTCGCCGTCGCGCACCGGGGCGTCATTAGTGATGTAGTGCAGCACGCACGCGTTCGCCCCCGACCCGATGATGGGCGTGTAGGCAAACCCGTGCGAACGGCGGCGCACAAACTCGTGGAGGAACTCGGCCTCGAGCTCAAACTCCCACACCCCGGGCTTGAGGAAGCGCATCACGCGGTCGTAGCCCGAAGCGGTGATGTCGGCGGCCACCTGCATGATGGCGACCTCTTCGGGGTCCTTAATGGCGCGGAGCGCGTTCATCGCGGGTGCCGAACGCTCGTACTCATGGTTTGGGAACCGGCGGCGCAGGTCGGCCCCAAAGCGGTCTTCGCGGGTCTCGACCGGGTTGTTACGGCGAATGTGCTCGTGGTTGAGGAGGTAGACGTGGTGGGCGTGGGCCATGACGTCGCGCAGAATGCGCTCGAAGTCGCCGAGCCAGTGAATGCTCTGGATTCCGCTCAAGGCGCTGGCCTCCTCTTTCGACAACTTAGCGCCTTCCCAGCGGGCGATGAGGTCGTTGGTTTCGACCAAAAACAGCATCTCGCGCTGCTCGGGCTTGGGGGCGTCGGGAAAGAGCACCAAGATGGACTCCTCCTGGTCCACTCCGCTCAGCCACAGGATGTCGGTGGCCTGCTTGAACGGAAAGCTGCCGTCGGCCGACGTTGGGTAGATGTCGCTGGAGTTAAAAAAGGCGACGGAATTCGGCTTGAGCGAGGCCGTGAAACGGGCCCGGTGGCGGGCGTAGAGGTCCGATTTAAGGGGTTCGTAGCGCATGCGAACGAAGGTACGGCTCGCGCTGTTATGGATTGGCACGAGGCCGTTTGGCCCCTACCTTTGAACCCACCAAAGTCATAACTATATGTCATCGCAACGCGGATTGTTTGGGTCGTCGCTGGCCCGAAAGTACTGGATGGCCCTCACGGGCCTCTTTTTGATTACGTTTCTGGTAGTCCACCTGCTCGGCAATCTAACCATCGTCTTCGGAACGGGCGAAGATTTCAACGCCTACGCCGCGTTCATGACGAGCTTTCCACCGATTAAAATCGTGAGCTACCTGCTCTATGCGTCTATTGTGCTCCACGCCGCCGACGGCATCGTGCTTGCCCGACAAAACCGCGCCGCCCGTCCCGTGGCCTACGGAACCTACAACGGCGCCGCCAACGCCGGCTGGGCTTCGCGCAACATGGCGCTCCTGGGCATCTTCACCCTGCTGTTCATCTTGGTGCATATGAAGAGCTTCTGGTTTGAAATGCACTTTGGAACCCTCGGGCTTGACGCCAAGGGCAACAAGGACCTTTTCACCCTCACCACTGCCGCCTTTGAACAGGTTTGGTACACTGCCTTTTACGTCGTGGCGATGGTTGCCCTCGGGTTTCACCTTTGGCACGGATTCCAATCGGCCTTCCAGACCTTGGGATGGACCCACCCGACCTACACCCCCATCGTTCAGTTCGTGGGCCGCGCCTTTGCCGTGCTCGTGTGCGGAGCCTTTGCGCTGATTCCCCTGTACGTCTTGATTTCGCCCAACGTTTAAGCTTGTTGCTCATGTCTAGCAAATTGAATTCTCGCATTCCCGAAGGGCCCATCGCAGAAAAGTGGACCAAGCACAAGGGCACGATTCCGCTGGTTAGCCCCGCCAACAAGCGCCGCATCGACGTCATCGTCGTCGGAACTGGGCTCGCCGGCTCGTCGGCGGCCGCCTCCCTTGCCGAGTTGGGCTACAACGTCAAGGCCTTCTGTTTTCAGGATTCGCCTCGCCGCGCGCACTCGATTGCCGCGCAAGGCGGAATCAACGCCGCCAAAAACTACCAAAACGACGGAGACTCGGTATTCCGCCTCTTTTACGACACCGTGAAGGGTGGCGACTACCGCAGCCGCGAGGCCAACGTGCACCGCCTCGCTGAAGTGTCGTCCAGCATCATCGACCAGTGTGTAGCCCAAGGGGTTCCGTTTGCCCGTGACTACGGCGGCCTGCTCGACAACCGCTCGTTCGGCGGGGTGCAGGTGAGCCGCACCTTCTACGCCAAAGGACAAACGGGCCAGCAACTGCTGCTCGGAGCCTACTCCGCCCTCGAGCGTCAGGTAGCCAAGGGCCGCGTGAAAATGTACGCCCGCCACGAAATGGTGGACCTCGTCGTCGTCGACGGCAAGGCCCGCGGAATCATCGCCCGCAACCTCGTGACCGGCGAACTCGAGCGCCACAGCGCCCACGCCGTGATCATCGCGTCGGGCGGATACGGCAACGTGTTCTACTTGAGCACCAACGCCATGGGATCGAACGTGACCGCCGCCTGGAAGGCCCACAAAAAGGGCGCCTTCTTTGCCAACCCCTGCTTCACGCAAATTCACCCCACCTGCATTCCGGTGAGTGGCGAATCGCAGTCCAAGCTCACGCTGATGTCCGAATCGCTCCGCAACGACGGCCGCATTTGGGTGCCCGCCGAGCTCGAGGACGCCAAAGCCATCCGCGAGGGCCGCTTGAAGCCCACCGACCTCCCCGAAGAGAAGCGCGACTACTACCTCGAGCGCCGCTATCCGGCGTTCGGCAACCTGGTTCCGCGCGACGTCGCCTCACGTGCCGCCAAGGAGCGCTGCGACGCCGGCTACGGAGTCAATAAGACCGGCGAGGCCGTCTACCTCGACTTCTCGGCCGCCATCATGCGCTACGGCAAGGAACAAGCCAACCTCAAGGGCATGCCCAATGCTTCGGAGGCCGAAATCCGCGCTTTGGGAACCAAGGTGGTGGAGTCGAAGTACGGCAACCTCTTCCAGATGTACGAGAAGATTACCGACGAGAATCCGTACGTGACCCCGATGAAGATTTACCCCGCCGTGCACTACACTATGGGCGGACTATGGGTCGACTACAACTTGATGTCGACGGTACCCGGACTCTTTGTGGCCGGCGAAGCCAACTTCTCGGACCACGGCGCCAACCGCCTCGGCGCTTCGGCCCTAATGCAGGGATTGGCCGACGGCTACTTCGTGCTTCCGTACACCGTCGGAACCTTTTTAGCCGACGACATCCGCACGGGACCGATTTCGACCGACCTCCCCGAATTTGTGGAAGCCGAAAAAGCGGCGCGCGCACGCTTCGAAGGCTTTCTCAAAGCCAAAGGCTCAACCCCCGTGGAGGTATTCCACCGCCGACTGGGCAAAATTGTGTGGGACAAGATCGGCATGGCCCGCAACGAGGCCGGACTCAAGACCGCGATTGCCGAAATCCGCGCCCTACGCGAAGAATTTTACCGCGACGTCAAAGTCCTGGGTGGGATGTTTGAGATGAACCCCGAACTCGACAAAGCCAACCGCGTAGCCGACTTCATGGAACTCGCCGAACTCATGGCCCTCGACGCGCTTACCCGCGAAGAGTCCTGCGGCGGACACTTCCGCGAAGAATACCAGTCTGAAGACGGCGAAGCCCTTCGCCAAGACGACGCGTTCGCCTTTGTTTCGGCCTGGGAATTCACCGACAACGACCCCGGAAAAGCCACGCTGCACAAAGAAGACCTGGTGTTTGAAAACGTTAAACTCGTAACCCGCTCCTACAAGTAATGAACCTCACGCTCAAAGTGTGGCGTCAAAAGAACGCCCAAGACCAAGGCTCGTTTGCCACCTACGCGGTGCGCGACATTTCGCCCGACATGTCGTTCCTCGAAATGATGGACGTGCTCAACGAGCAGCTCATTGCCCAAGGCGTCGAGTCGGTGGTTTTTGACCACGACTGCCGCGAAGGCATCTGCGGCATGTGCTCCATGTTCATCAACGGCGAGGCCCACGGCCCCGACCGCGGCGTAACTACCTGCCAGCTGCACATGCGCAAGTTCAAGGACGGAGACACCATCACCGTGGAGCCGTGGCGCGCCAAAGCCTTCCCGGTGGTGCGCGACCTCATGGTCGACCGCAGCGCCTTTGACCGCATCATCCAAGCGGGCGGATACGTTTCGGTGAACACCATGGGCAATTTGCCCGACGCCAACGCTACGCCCATCGAGAAGCACGATGCCGACGCCGCCTTTGACGCGGCCACGTGCATCGGGTGCGGAGCCTGCGTCGCAACCTGCAAAAACGCCTCGGCGATGCTGTTTGTCAGCGCCAAAGTGAGCCAGTTTGCCCTGCTTCCGCAAGGCCAAGTCGAGGCCGCCGACCGCGTGCGCAACATGGTGCACCAAATGGACCTCGAGGGCTTTGGAAACTGCACCAACACCGGAGCATGTGAGGTCGAGTGCCCCAAGGGGATTTCGATTGAGAACATTGCCCGCATGAACCGCGAATACCTAAAAGCTTCCATTACTGCCTAATTTTGCCTTGCATGGCACGGGCTTTGCCCCATGCCGCGCAACAAACGAACTACGATGACTAAACAGCTTTTCTTTGCCCTTGCCGCGGTTGCCGCGCTGGCCTCGTGCCGCCCTGACCCCACGCTCGACGAGCGCTTGGCCGGAACCTGGAACCTCAGCGACCTGAACATGTCGGGAACCATCCCCTCTCCGCTCGGCGCCATTCCAATCACCATTACTGACTCGCTGATTCGCCCAGACAACTTTATGGATTTGGCCATCAACGAAGACGAGACCCAAACCATTTACTGGAACATGGACGTGCGCGGATTGATCACGTCTCCAGTCCTTGGAGCGTTTGGAGCCGACATTCAGGATACCATTAACGGAACATGGTACGCCGTTGATGGCGGAGGCGTTACACCTGACTCGCTCTTCATCACAGCTGACGGTGAAAAGACCGGTTATGAAATCCTGAGCTTCTTGGAGACCAGCTTGCGTCTACGTAGTGTCCAGACCATCGTCGATCCAGACCTTGGTTCGCAGACCTTTACTCAAGAAGTAACGTTCATTAAGTAAGTGAATCGACCCAACGAAAAAGCCCGGGGCTCGCGCCTCGGGCTTTTTTTTGTGGTCTCGGTATGCTTACGCGCTGAACGCCTTCCACCCTTGGGCGGTGAGCGGAACGTGGGTTCCGCTTTGGTTGACGAGGTAGGCCCCGTCTGAGGCGGTCATGTGGCCGATTGGCGTCATACTTGGGTTGCCCTTGATCTTGTCGTAGTCCGCCAAAGAGACAGTGAACAC
>SYCM01000065.1 GCA_005786915.1 Bacteroidota bacterium
GTAGACCTGAACACAGGCGTGGCAGGGTGGGAGCGCCATTTGGTCGATGTACCCGGGGTTCCAGGCCGAAACGATGTGGCGGCGTCCGTCGGGGTTGCGGCGGATGCCCTCGAGCACGTCGCGGAGTTGGTCCACTGGCCCGTGGGGCCCAGGCCAAAAGCGCCACTGGTAGCCGTAGACGGGGCCCAAATTTCCCCACTTAGCGGCGAACTCGGCGTCGTCCGCAATGCGCGCGGCGAACTCCTTCAGGTCGATTCCGTCGTAGTCGGCCGACTTGGCGTAGGTGGCAAACGGCCAATCGTCCCAAATTCGGACTCCGTTTTGGCAGAGGTAACGAATGTTGGTGTCGCCCGAAATGAACCAAATGAGCTCGTGAAGGATGCTCTTGAGGTGGAGCTTCTTGGTCGTCACCAAGGGGAAGCCCTCGCTCAGGTCGAAGCGCATTTGGTGGCCAAAAACGCTGCGCGTGCCGGTGCCCGTGCGGTCCGATTTGTCAATGCCCTCGCGGAGCACGCGGTCCATTAATTCGTGGTACTGGCGCATGACTCAAAGGTACGAACCAGTGGCTGGTAACTAGGTACTAGTTACAGGATCAACGCGACGAGGGTTGCCGTAGTCAGTGAGGCCGCCGTTCCGCCCAAGACGGCCTTGAAGCCGAGCTCGGAGAGGTCTTTGCGGCGCTCGGGGGCAAGGGTTCCGATGCCGCCGATTTGGATTCCGATGGAGGCGAAGTTGGCAAAGCCGCAGAGCACGTATACGGCCAGCGTTTGGGCGCGTTCGCTGACGAGGAGTCCGCCCTCCATCATTTTGCCCATGGTGACGTAGGCGTAGAATTCGTTGAGCACCGTTTTTTCGCCGAGGAGCTGGCCGACCAGCGGCGCTTCGGCCCAAGGCACTCCGAGGAGCCAAGTGAACGGGCCGAGCAGCATTCCGAAGATGGCTTGTAGGTTGAATTCGGTGTAGCGCCCGCCCGACCACGAAGCGACCAGGTCGTTGAGTCCAGTCCATGAGCCCAAGCCGTTGGAGAGCAGGCCGTTGAACAGGGCGATGAGCGCGGTGAACACCAGCAGCATCACGCCGACGTTGGCGGCCATCTTGAATCCGTCGGTGGTGCCGTTGGCGATGGCTTCGAGCCAGTTGCCCTTGCGCTCAATGCGCACATCGGCGACGTCGACGACGGTTTCGGTTTGCGGAACCAGCACTTTGGCAATCCACAGCGAAGCGGGCGCGTTCATGACCGAGGCGGTGAGCAGGTGCCGGGCAAAAAAGACTTGGCGCTCGGGGTCGGTTCCGCCCAAGTAGCCAATGTAGGCGGCCAGCACGGCGCCGGCAAGGGTAGCCATTCCGCCCACCATCAGGGCCATGAGCTCAGAGCGGGTCATGGTGGCGATGTAGGGTTTCACGAGCAGCGGAGCTTCGGTTTGGCCCACGAACACGTTGGCGGCGGCGGCGAGGGTCTCGGCGCCCGACAGCTTGAGGGTGCGCTTCATCACCCAGGCAAACCCGCCCACGACGCGCTGAAGGATGCCGAAGTGAAAGAGCAGCGAGGTGATGGCGCTGAAGAAAATAATCGTGGGAAGAACCTGAAAGGCAAAGAGGTAGCCAAACGTGTCGACGCGACCCACGAGGTCTCCGAACAAAAACAGCGAGCCCTCGCGGGTGTAGCCCAGCAGGGCCACGAATCCCTTGCCGACCGCGTCAAACGCCGTTGAAACCCAAGACAGATGAAGGATGGCGACGGCCAAGGCGAGCTGGAGCAACAGGCCTTTGCCCACGAGCATCCAGTCAATGGCGCGGCGGTTTGCGCTGAATGCATACAAAACAGCGACGAGCAGCAGCAGGCCTGCGAGCACGCGGAAGTAGTAATCCAAGGTAAAGTCAGTTAAAAGGCGTTAAGGTGGGCTGAATTTAGGCCAAAATCAGCCTCGCTGCGTCAGCTCGTCGCGGATTCGCGCGGCAAGTTCGTAGTCTTCGTTGCCAAGGGCGTGCTCCAGCATGGCCTCGAGCTCGTCGCGGGTGGCACGGGCGAGTGCAGGGTCGTCTTTGGGTGCCGTAGTGGGCGTTCCGGCGGCGGCCGATTGCGTGCGGGCGGGCTTGCTGCGCTTTGGGGCGGCGCCCTGCTCGGCCTCAAGGCTGGCCTGCACCATGACCTCTTCGGTGGCGTAGATGGGGCAGTCCAGGCGCACGGCCAGGGCGACCGCGTCCGACGGACGGGCGTCGAGGACGCTGCCGCCGGCAAAATGCAGCTGGGCATAAAACACGCCGTCGACCAGAGCGTGGATAACGACGCGCTCGAGCACCGCGTCGTGCGCCGCAAGGGCTTGGGCAAAAAGGTCGTGGGTCATCGGCCGCGGCGGCGTCGACATTTTGTCGAGCGCAATGGCGATGGCCTGGGCCTCAAACGCACCAATGACAATCGGAAGGCGGCGCTTGTCCACCTCGGCCTCGAGCAACAGCGCGTAGGCGCCGGTGGGGCGCTCGCTGTAGGTGAGGCCCTTGACGGTCAAGGTGATGAGTGCGCCCGACACGTCTTAGTTCAGGTGCTTGCGAAGGGCGGCGGTCAAGCGCGGCACGATGTCAAAGGCGTCGCCCACAATTCCGTAGTCGGCGGCCTTGAAGAAGGGCGCCTCGGGGTCGCTGTTGATGACCACAATGGTTTTGGAGCTGCTCACTCCGGCCAGGTGCTGGATGGCGCCAGAACTGCCGACGGCGATGTACAGCTGGGGGTTGACCTGAATGCCGGTTTGGCCAACGTGTTCGCGGTGCGGACGCCATCCGATGTCGCTAACCGGCTTGGAGCAGGCGGTGGCCGCTCCGAGCACCTGGGCGAGCTCTTCGATCATGCCCCAGTTTTCGGGGGCCTTCATTCCGCGGCCGGCCGACACGACGCGTTCGGCCTCGGGAAGGGCGATGCTGCCGCTGGCCAGCTGCTGTTCGACCATGCTGGCGCGCAGCTCAGCGGTAACGTTGCGGTCCTCGAAGGCGGCGTCGCTTCCGGCGGAATCTTTGACGCCCAAGGCGTTGGGCACGAGGCCAATCACGCAGCGCTCGCTGCGGCTTTCGCAGACTTCGATGCCTTTAGACGAGAAGGCGCCGCGCACCACCCGCAGGGGGGCGTAGGATTCGGGCAGCGCCGTGACGTTGCTGATCACGCTGGCTTCGGCGCGCACCGCGAGGGCACCCATCAGGGCGCGGCCGTTGGCGGTTCCGCTGACGACGATGAGGCGGGCGTTCAGTTCCTTGGCGAGGTCTCCGACGAGCGCGGCGTGCTGGGCGGTTTCGAACTGCTTCGGACCGTGCAGGTGCACCACTTTGGCGGCGCCGTAGGCACCCAGCGACTCCACGGGGGCCGAGGCGGGTCCAACGACTACCGCGACGGCCTGGCTGCCTTGAGCTTGGGCGCAGGCCGAGGCGTACTGCACCGCTTCAAACGTTGATTTTTTGAACTTACCGTTCCAGGTTTCGGCAAAAACGAGTACCATATCTTGGGGTGTGAGGTTGCTAGTGGCTAGTAGCGGGTTGCGAGTTAAATGACTTTGGCTTCTTCGTGAAGCTTCTGGACCAGCAGGTCCAGGTTTTGGGCGTCGATGATTTGCACCGCGGACTTTCCGGCCGGCTTCGCAAACGAAACGGGGGCGGAGCCTGCGGCCGCTCCAGCCGGGGCCTTGACGGTCAAGGGTTTGGTCCGGGCCGCCATGATGCCGCGCATGTTGGGGATGCGGAGTTCCGATTCTTCGACCAGGCCTTTTTTGGCGCCCAGTACCGCCGGAAGGGCGATTTCAAGGATTTCTTTGCCTCCGTCGATTTCGCGGCTGGCCTTGGCGCGGCTTCCGGCCGGTTCAAACCCAATGCAGGGAGTGACCACGGGCCAACTGAGGAGTTCGGCGAGGGCCGACGGCACGACGCCGCCGTTGTAGTCAATGGACTCTTGGCCGCAAATCACGAGGTCGTAGCCGCCTTCGGTTGCCACCGCTGCGAGCTCGCGGGCCACCTGAAGGGGGTCAGTGGGTTGGGCGTCGACGCGGACCGCGTCGTGGGCGCCAATGGCGAGCGCCTTGCGCAGCGTGGGCTCGACCTCGGCGCCGCCGACGGTCACGGCCGTGACCGTCCCGCCCAACTTCTCGTTGAGCTGCAGGGCGCGGGTGAGTCCAAACTCGTCGTAGGGATTGATCACAAACTGCACTCCGCTGGTATCGAGCGACTTAGCGTCTGGGGTGAACTGAATTTTCGCCGTCGTATCGGGCACGTGGCTGATGCAAATGAGGATCTTCATATCAAGGATTGCTGCGGGGAGGTTGGCGCCCCGGGCGATGGGCAAATTTAGGGTCCGAAGCCGTATTTTTGCCGACCATAAATACACGTAAACGAATGCGAACGATTCAATTCCGCGAAGCCATTGCCGAAGCAATGAGCGAAGAAATGCGCCGCGACGAGCGCATCTTCTTAATGGGCGAAGAAGTTGCGGAGTACAACGGGGCCTACAAGGCCTCCAAAGGGATGCTCGACGAGTTCGGTCCCAAGCGGGTGCTCGACACGCCGATCGCCGAATTGGGCTTCGCCGGAATCGGAGTGGGCGCCGCGATGAACGGCCTTCGTCCCATCATCGAGTTCATGACGTTCAACTTCTCGATGGTGGCCATCGACCAAATCATCAGCAACGCCGCCAAGATTCATCAAATGTCGGGCGGTCAGTTTACGATTCCGATTGTGTTCCGCGGCCCCACCGCCAGCGCCGGCCAGCTGGGAGCCACCCACTCGCAAGCGTTTGAAAGCTGGTACGCCAACTGCCCTGGCTTGAAGGTGGTAGTGCCGAGCAACGTGTACGACGCCAAAGGACTGCTCAAGGCGGCGATCCGCGATGAGGACCCGGTCATCTTCATGGAGTCCGAGCAGATGTACGGCGACAAGGGCGAGGTGCCCGAGGGCGAGTACGTGCTCCCGATCGGAGTGGCCGACATCAAGCGCCCCGGTACCGACGTGACGATTGTGTCGTTCGGCAAAATCATGAAGGTGGCGTTGGCCGCCGCCGAAGAATTGGCCAAGGAGGGCATCAGCTGCGAGGTGATTGACCTGCGCACGGTGCGTCCGATTGACTACGACACCGTGATTAATTCGGTGAAGAAGACCAATCGCTTGGTGTGCGTTGAAGAGGCTTGGCCGCTCGGCAGCATCAGCACCGAGATCAGCTACATGGTTCAAAAGCGCGCGTTCGACTACCTCGACGCTCCGGTGATCCGCATCACGACGGCCGACACGCCGGCCGCCTACGCGCCGACGCTGATGGAGGCGTTTTTGCCCAACCCGGCTCGCGTCATTAAGGCGGTACGCGAAGTAATGTACGTAAACAAGTAACGAGCTGCTGGCTTCCAGTTTTTTGTTTCGCGCTATCTTCGCGGCCCTGAAAATTCTACCTATAATCCAAAACCAAACCACCTAACGCACTAATTAAATGGAAATTCAGTACCTCGTTCCCGTCCTTGGCCTCGTCGGTCTGGTCGTGATGATTTTTAAAGCCATTTGGGTCGGTAAGCAAGACGCAGGCGACGCCAACATGGTGGAATTGGCCGGATACATTGCCCGCGGTTCGCAGGCCTTCCTTCGCGCCGAATGGAAAGTGCTGGGCGTGTTCGTCGTGATCGCCGCGGCCCTGCTGGCTTGGTCCGCAGAACTCGAAGCCGTCGCCGCCCACACCGACTGGGTCATCGCCGTGGCCTTCGTCATCGGAGCCGTGTTCAGCGCCTTTGCGGGCTGGATTGGCATGAACATCGCCACCAAAGCCAACGTGCGCACCACCCAGGCGGCCCGCACCTCGCTGGCTCAGGCCCTCAAAGTATCGTTCACGGGCGGAACCGTCATGGGCCTCGGCGTTGCTGGCCTCGCGGTCCTTGGCCTCGGAACCCTCTACATCGTATTCACCGGCATGTACGAGAACGTAGCCCAGGCCCTGGAGGTCCTCGCAGGCTTCTCCCTCGGCGCGGAGTCCCTTGCCCTCGTCGCCCGCGTAGGTGGCGGCATCTACACCAAAGCCGCCGACGTCGGCGCCGACCTCGTAGGTAAAGTTGAAGCCGGGATCCCCGAGGACGACCCCCGCAACCCCGCCACCAGCGCCGACACCGTAGGCGACAACGTGGGCGACGTGGCCGGTATGGGCGCTGACCTCTTCGGTTCGTACGTGGCCACCATGCTCGCCACGATGGTCCTCGGACGCGAAGTCGTGAGCCAAGACAACTTTGGCGGAATGGCTCCAATCCTCCTTCCGATGGTCATCGCGGGACTGGGAATCGTCTTCTCCATCATCGGAACCTTTTTCGTCCGCATCAAAGGCGAAAACAGCAGCGTCATGAACGCCCTCAACCTGGGCAACTGGAGCTCTATGGTGTTCACGGCCGTCGCTTCGTACTTCGTCATTGACTACATGCTCCCCGAGACCATGACCTTCGCCCGCCACGGTTCGGAGCTGGTCATCACCAGCATGAACGTGTTCTGGAGCATCATTCTCGGCCTCGTGGTCGGAACCTTGATGAGCATCGTCACCGAGTACTACACGTCGATGGGCCGCCGTCCGGTGGACAGCATCGTTCAGAAGTCGGGCACGGGCCACGGCACCAACGTCATCGGCGGACTCGCCGTGGGCATGGAGTCGACGGTGCTTCCGATCATCATCCTCGCCGCGGGCATCTACGGATCGTTTGCCCTCGCCGGCCTCTACGGGGTGGCCATCGCCGCCGCCGGCATGATGGCGACTACCGCCATGCAGCTTGCCATCGACGCCTTCGGGCCGATCGCTGACAACGCAGGCGGAATCGCCGAGATGAACCACCTTCCGAGCGAGGTTCGCGAGCGCACCGACAACCTCGACGCTGTGGGTAATACCACTGCCGCTACGGGTAAAGGATTTGCCATCGCTTCGGCGGCCCTGACGGCTTTGGCCCTCTTTGCGGCCTACGTGGGCTTGGCCGGCATCGACGGCATTGACATTTACAAGGCCGACGTACTGGCCATGCTCTTCGTAGGAGCCATGATTCCGTTCTTCTTCAGCTCGCTGGCCATTAGCGCGGTGGGTAAGGCCGCCATGGAGATGGTGCGCGAAGTGCGCCGCCAGTTCCGCGAGATTCCCGGAATCATGGAGGGCACCGGCAAGCCCGAGTACGAGAAGTGCGTGGAGATTTCGACCCAGGCCTCGATTAAAGAAATGGTGGCTCCCGGCGCGTTGGCGCTCATCGCCCCCGTCCTCGTCGGATTCACGATGGGACCTGAGGCCCTTGGCGGCTTGCTTGCGGGCATCACCGTCAGCGGCGTCCTCATGGGCATGTTTCAAAACAACGCCGGCGGCGCTTGGGACAACGCCAAGAAGAGCTTCGAAAAGGGCGTAGTGATTGACGGAGAATCGTTTAAGAAAGGCAGCGAGCCCCACAAGGCGGCCGTAACCGGCGACACCGTGGGCGACCCCTTCAAAGACACTTCAGGTCCGTCGATGAACATCCTCATTAAGTTGACGTCTATTGTGGCCCTCGTCATTGCTCCGTTCATCGCGATCGGTGGCGCGGACCATACGGGCGAGGGTGGCCTTAACGCCCCGGCCACTGAGGAGGCGGCGCACGTGTGCACTCCGGAGTGCATGTCGAGCGGAACCTGCCCGATGCACCAAGAGGCACCTGCCGAAGGCGCTGAGGCTACCGAAGGCACCGAAGCCGCTCCCGCCGAAGGCGACGCCGCCGCCCACAGCTGCACCAAGGAGTGCATGGCTGAGGGAGCCAAGTGCCCGCACCACGCTTAAGACGCGTACCGACCCCAAAAAGAAAACCCGCCTATTGGCGGGTTTTTTTATGCTCCAAAGGAGAGGGGCTTAAAGCAAGGATTCTTGGTCGTTGACGACGTACTGGCGTATGGACTCGACCTGGCGCTTGAGCTTGGCCACATAGCGGTCCCGCTCCGCCTTGGCCACCGACGACATTTCGGTGGACCGAGAGCAAACTTGGCGAATCCAGGCCATCGTGGTTTCGGCAAATGCCGGCTGGCTGGTTTCGATGAAATTGAAGGTGTTGTAGCTCAAGAAGGTGCGCGGTCCCGAGGGGTGCTCGAGGACTACACCGTTGTTGCCGAGCGAGAGTTCGCTCAAAAACAGCCGGAACGGGGCGCCCACCGCGGCGTTTTTGCTGGGTACCCACTTGCGTCCGGCCTCGGCTTGTTCCCAAAGGCGATCGGTAAGGGTGTCGAGTTCGTTGAGCAGTCCGAGGGCCACGTCGCGCGACTTGATGAGTCCGGTGTCCCAGAGAAACTGAATTTGCTTGAGGGTCCCGTAGTAGCACATGGGCGTCCAGATTTCGGTTCCGGGAATCCCGGCGTA
>SYCM01000066.1 GCA_005786915.1 Bacteroidota bacterium
GGGCGTCCGCGCTTTTGAATTTGGCGCACGAGGGTCGGAACGCTCGCGTTCAGGTAGATGAGCAGGTCGGGCGCTTTGATGAACTCTTCCATGAGTCCGAAGAGTTCCTGGTAGGTGTTGAAGTCTCGGGACGACATGAGGCCCATGTCGTGAAGGTTGGGGGCGAAGATGTGGGCGTCTTCGTAGATGGTTCGGTCCTGGATGACGTTTTTGTTTTGGCTCCGAAAGCTGTGGATCTGGCGAAAGCGGCTGTGCAAGAAGTAGATCTGGAGGTTGAAGGACCACCGCATCATGTCGTCGTAAAACTCGTTGAGGTAGGGGTTTTCGTCCACTTCTTCAAAGTGGGGCTGCCAAGCGTAGTGCTTGGCGAGTAGGGTGGTCAAGGTCGTTTTGCCTGACCCGATGTTTCCGGCGATTGCAACGTGCATAAGCCCAAAAATAAGGCATTCCCGGGCGCAAAAACATAATAAACGACTAAGTCCGCTTAAGGGACGGCTAGCGCGCTGAAGCGCACCAAATTGCGGTCATGAACAGCACCCGTCCGCCCAATACGTATAATTTGTGTAAATTCGTACGTATGGCAAAGCAAAAACTAACTTTGGCGCTGGAGCCCGACCTGATTGCGTACGGTAAAACCTATGCGGCGGAGCGCGGAACCAGTCTTTCAGAGCTCCTCGAAACCTACCTGGCGCAGTTGAGGGCCACTTCCCCGCTGCCGGACGGGGAGGGGACGTCGGCGCTTGTTCGACGAATTCGCAGCGAGCTGGCGCAAGGGCTGCCGCAGGCTCCGCACCACGTGGACCAGAAGTCGGTTCGATTGGACTACCTAAGCTCGAAGAACCCATGAGAATAGCGCTAGACACGGACGTGCTGCTCGACCTGCTGGTGCTTCGGGCGGGGCATGTAGAACCGGCGCTGCGCGCCGTGCACGCGGCCCAAAGCCAAGGGGTGGAGCTGGTGACGACTGCATGCGTCCTGCAAAACGCCTACTTTGTGGGGCAGCGGCATTATGCGGAGTACTGGAGCCTCGAGCGTTGGCTTGACGTGCTGGATTCGGTGGAGCTTATTGGGGTTCCGAAGGCTGCT
Source organism: Bacteroidota bacterium (assembly GCA_005786915.1). Classification (GTDB taxonomy): domain Bacteria; phylum Bacteroidota; class Bacteroidia; order Flavobacteriales; family Schleiferiaceae; genus TMED14. Next base: position 1,087 of record SYCM01000066.1, read on the forward strand.
TTGGAGCGGGCGGTGGACTACACCGACTACGAGGATGCGTTGCTTGCGCTGTCGATGCAGCACGCCGCCGTGCGTATGCTGTGGACGCGTAACGGCAAGGATTTCAAGGAGTTTGCGAGCATCACCGCACTCTCGCCGGAGGCCTTCCTCGCGGGCACGAGAAGCTAGCTGCGAGCAGCCAGCAGCTCGTCCATCAGGCTGCGGTCGTTCATCAGGCGCGGAACTTTGTTTTGTCCGCCGAGTTTGCCCCTGGATTTGAGCCAGTTGTGAAAGGTTCCGGCGGGGGCGGCGTGGATGCGCGGCGGCCGGAGGACCAGGTTTTTGTAGCGCTTGGCTTCGTAGTCGGAGTTGGCCGCCTTGAGGGCGTTGTCGAGGGCGGCGCCAAAGGCGTCGAGGGAATAGGGCGGAGTCTGGAATTCAACCAGCCAGTCGTGGCCGCCGCCGGCTTCGCCGGCCGGCGGCCACCATGGGGCCGCGGTGTACTCGTCCACGAGGGCTCCGGTTTTTCGGCAGGCTTCGGCGACGGCGCGCTCGGCGTTGTCGATCATGAGTTCTTCGCCGAAGGCGTTGATGAACAGGCGGGTACGGCCGGTGATGCGAATGCGGTAGGGGGCGACCGAGGTGAATTCGACGGTGTCGCCGACGATGGTCCGCCAGAGTCCGCCGTTGGTGTTGAGGACCACGGCGTAGTTGATGCCGGGCTGCACCTCGGCGTGCGGAATGGCGTGGGAGTCCGAGCCGTTGAAGGCGGAAACGGGGATGAATTCGTAGAAGATTCCGTGCTCGAGCATCAGGAGCATGCCGTCGGCGTCGAGGCGGTCCTGCACGGCGAAGAAGCCTTCGGAGGCGTTGTAGGTTTCGAGGCGGCGCGTGGCGGCGGGAAGGATGGCGGCGAACGAGGCCTCGTAGGGGGTGTAGGCGACGCCGCCGTGCACGAAGAGCTCGAGGTTGGGCCAGACGGCCTCGAGGGTGGTTTCGCCCCGGATTTCGAGGACGCGGCGCAGCAGCACGAGCATCCAGCTGGGCACGCCGAAGAGGGACGTGACGTTTTGGCGCGCGACCTGCTGGGCGATTTTTTCGATTTTGGCTTCCCACTCGTCCATGAGGGCGACGTCGTGGGAGGGGGTGGACCGCCAGCTCGCCCACATCGGGAGGTTGTCGATCATGATGGCGCTCAGGTCGCCGTAGTAGGAGTGCTCGTTGAGCTCGTTGATTTTGGAGGAGCCGCCCAGGCGAAGGCTGAGGCCGTCGTAGAGTTGGGAGTCGGGAACCTGTTCCGCGTAGAAGGCGAGGAGGTCGCGGCCGACTTTGAAGTGGTTGTCTTCGAGGGATTCGCGCGAGACGGGGATGAATTTGGACTTGGCCGCGGTGGTGCCGGAACTCTTGGCGAACCACTTCGTGACGCCCGGCCAGAGGACGTGGGATTCTCCGCGCATGCTCCGCTCGATCCAGGGGTAGAGCTTGTCGTAGTTGACAATCGGCACGGCCGCCGCGAATTCGGCGTAGGTGGTGGCCGGTGTCAGCCCATGGGCCTTGCCGTAGTCGGTGAGGGCGGCTGCGGCCATGAGTTCGCTAAAGACCTGCTCCTGGGCCGCCACGGGCTGTTCGCGCATGAATTCAAGGCGCGGAATCCGGCTGCTCAAGCGCCAGTTGACGAGGTCGGTGATAGGCGAGAAGGCCATGCGGCAAGGTACCTTTGGAGGGTAAAAGGTAGTTCAGATGTCGTTCACTTGGTCCGCGGCGCCCGTGCGCAAAATGATTTTGTCGGTTTCGGAACCGGCGGTGCGCGCGTGGATTCCGCTCGGACGCCACCTGGTCGACGTCAA
>SYCM01000067.1 GCA_005786915.1 Bacteroidota bacterium
TGCCGGAGGCGAGGGGCGACCAAATGGTGGTTCCGAGTCCGAGTCGGTCAAAAAGCCGAAGGAACTCCGACTCCATCTTTTCGCGGTGCAGCAGGTTGTACTGCGGCTGCTCCATGCTTGGGCCGATTAAATGGTGCTGGTCCGCGACGCGCTGGGCGTCCATGATCTCTTCGGCGCTCCATTCCGAGGTGCCCCAGTACAGGATTTTGCCCTGCATGATCAGTTGGTGCATCGTCCAGACGGTCTCTTCGATCGGAGTCGCTTTGTCGGGACGGTGGCAGAAGTACAGGTCGAGGTAGTCGACGCGAAGGCGTTCGAGTGCTTGGTGGCAGGCCTCGACGACGTGCTTGCGGTGCAGTCCGTGCTGCGTCGGAAGCTTGCCCCCGGCGCCAAAAAAGACCTTGGACGACACCGTGTAGCTGTCGCGCGACCAGCCCACCTCGCTGAGGATGCGGCCCATCACTCGCTCGGACTCGCCGTGGGCGTAGACTTCGGCGTTGTCAAAAAAGTTGACTCCGGCGTCGTAGGCCGCCACGAACAGGTCTTTGGCGGTGGGGTAGGGGATTTGGTTGCCGAAGGTGATCCAGGTTCCGAAGGATAGCTCGCTAAGCTGCAATCCAGAGCGACCTAAACGACGGTAGTCCATGGCTTTAGGCTTGGTTGAAGAGCTCGAACTCGAAGCTCTCCATAATCGGGTTGGCGAGCAACTTTTGGCAGGCAATCGTCACCTTTTCGTGCGCCTCGTCTTTGCTGGCTGCCTCGATTTCAAGGGTAATGTGCTTGCCGATGCGCACTCCGCCTACTTCGGGCAGGCCGAGCGACGGCATGCTTTGGCTCACAGCCTTGCCTTGGGGGTCCAAAAGTGCCTTGTGGGGCATCACGTTGATTTCAGCGCGGAATTTCATAAAAAGCGTTTTTCGAGGGCAGAAACTACAGGCAGCAAAGGTACGGCAACCGCCATCGCGGCCAAGCCCCAAAGCGCAAATGCCGCGAGCGATACCGCGAGCCAGGCCAGCCGAAATCCGCGCGCAAGCCAACCCGACGGCAGGTCCTTGAACGAAGCCACCGTAAACGGGGCGTTGAGGCTGTACACCGACCACGCGAGGCCGGCGAGGTAGCAGCCCGGGTGCAGCGGAATCAGCTCGGCGTCGGCCGCATACATCAAGCCCACTACAAACGCGGTGTTGGCCGGAGTTGGCATGCCCAAGAACCCAGGGTAGTCCTTCATGTCGGAATTAAAGCGAGCCAAGCGGTACACAGAGGCCAAGGTAACGGCCCATCCGAGCACGGGTAAAGCCGGCCAGCTGTAGCCGGTGTTCATCCACATCGCGAGCTGCATCCACATGAATCCCGGAACCACTCCGAACGTAATCGCGTCCGCGAGGCTGTCCAACTGCACGCCCAGTTCTCCGCTCACCCCGACTTTGCGGGCGGCCCAGCCGTCGAGGCCGTCGAACACAAAGGCCAGCATCACCGCGGCGGTGGCGTACTCAAAATTCTGGAACATCAAGTACCAAATGGCGGCCATTCCGCAGGCCACGTTGCCCAAGGTGAGGGCGTTCGGAATCCATCGCATTCCACAAAAGTACGGCGCTACCTTTGGGGTCATGGCGATGCTGAACCGACTTCCGAATGGGGCGCTGGCCCTGCTTACTCCGCTCTTCCTATGCCTCGCGTGGCCCGGAACCTTGGGCTACCACGAATTCCCAGTGCTGGCGCCGCTTTTGTGGGTGTCGATGGTGCCCATGCTGGTGCTCGAAGCCCGCTTGCGGACCCAAGGGGCCCCGCTGCGAACGGTGGCGGCTTGGTCCTGGGGCAGCATGGCCCTGTTCACCCTGACTACCACGTGGTGGGTGGCGGGCGCCCACTGGTCCGGGGTGCTCGGCGCGGTCCTCATCAACGGAACCCTCATGGCCGGCGTCTGGACGCTGTACAGCTACGCCGCGCGCCACGTCGGCCTTCGCACGGCCCTTTGGCTGTGGGTCACGGGCTGGTTGGCCGTCGAGATCCTGCACGACGACTGGGCTTTTAGCTTCCCTTGGCTGAATTTGGGCAACGCTTTTGCGGAGGTTCCGCACTGGGTGCGCTGGTACGCCTGGACGGGTCCTCGCGGCGGAAGCCTTTGGCTGCTCTTGGCCAACGTGGCGGCTTGGCAGCTGGTGGAGGGCGGAACGCGCGGTGCCCGCCGCGTATTCGCCTCGGCGGTGCTCGTTCCCGTGGCCCTGAGCTACGGCTTGGGGGCTTGGTTGGACGCCCAGCAACCCACCGGTAGCCTGCGTGCCATAGTTGTGCAGCCCAACGTCGACCCCTACACCCAGAAGTTTCAAACGCCCGATTTGCAGCAGGCCCGCGAATGGGCGGCGCAGGCCGCGGCGTTGGCCGATTCGGCGCCGGGGCTCGTCGTGCTGCCCGAAACCTTTCTGCACGAAGGGCTTGACGAGAACTACGCCTCAAACTGGCCGTCGCTGATCGCCTTTGAGCCGCTGCTGCGCGATGGCTGGGGCGTGGTCCTCGGCGCGACCACCTACCGACTGCACGGCGAAGAGCCCGGCAACCCCGCGGCTCGACGCATCGACGACCGCCGCTTCGTGAGCTACGCCAACTCGGCTGTTTTTGCTCGGGCCGGCCTTCCGCTGCAGATCTACCGCAAGTCCAAGCTCGTGGTAGGCGTCGAGACCATGCCCATGGCGTCGACCCTGAGCGCCCTGCTGGGCGACCTCACCCTTTCGCTTGGCGGAACTACCGGGACCCTCGCCACCCAAACCGAGCGCAGCGTCTTTGAAGCCGGTCCCGACCTGCCCCGCATCGGCGCCCCCATCTGCTGGGAACAGGACTTTGGTCCCTACGCCGCCGAGTTTTCGGCTGCTGGCGCCCAGGTGCTCACCATCATCACCAACGACGGCTGGTGGGGCAATACCCCCGGCCATGTGGCCCACCTGCACTACGCTCGGCTGCGCGCCGTAGAGCAGAATCGGGCCGTGCTTCGCAGCGCCA
>SYCM01000068.1 GCA_005786915.1 Bacteroidota bacterium
ACCGCGGACCCTCTGCTTGTAAGGCAGATGCTCTGAACCAGCTGAGCTATGCGCCCTATTTGGGAGTGCAAATATAAAAAGGTTTCTCAATCCACCAAAGACTTAGGGCAGAAATTGAGGCCCTGACCGGTAGACAATGTGGCATTGGTCCTTGCCTACCACAAACCATGCGGTGGCGCGTACAATGCCCAACGAATCCAATACGGTGACGTTCAGGCTGTCGCCCTCGAAGCTGAGGTCCTTCATGTTGCTGTCGTCTACCACTGCAAAAAAGTCTTCGTAACCTTGATCAAGCACCGAGAGGGTGTCGCCTGTTCGGTCGTTAATCGTAACCACCGAGGCCGGCAGGGGGGGAGTGGTCCACGTGAAGCCCACACTTCGAAACTCCTCCGTGCAAAAGGTTCGGGTTTCGCAACCAACAACCGTCACGGCACTAAGTCCAATCAAGAAGGCAAGCTTCATTTCTTTTCTTCTTTGAAGTCCATCGACGCGCTGTTCACGCAGTACCTCAGGCCGGTGGCGGTGGGGCCGTCGTCAAATACGTGCCCGAGGTGCCCGCCGCAATTTTTGCACAAAATTTCGGTGCGGACCATTCCGTGGCTGTAGTCGGGTTTTTCGAGCACATTAGCTTCGGGGAGCTGGGCGTCGAAGCTTGGCCACCCACAGTGAGCGTCAAACTTGCTGTTGCTGCCAAACAAGGCCGCGCCGCAGCCAGCGCACACATAGGTTCCGGATTCGAAGTGCTTGTCGTATTTACCGGTGCCGGGGTATTCGGTCCCTTTTTGGCGAAGAATTCGAAACTGATCGGGGGTAAGTGCTGACCGCCACTCCGCTTCAGATCGCGTAAGTGGAAAAGTTGCTTCATTCATGGGTTTTACCGTTTGTTGGCATGAGGCAAGCGGACTCATTCCGATTGCCAAAATAAGAAACCCTAAAATCTTCATGTTGTTGAAGTCCGCAAATAGCGGACCAAAAAAAGTGCCCTGGACTGGACTCGAACCAGCACGAGCATAGCTCACCACCCCCTCAAGATGGCGTGTCTACCAATTTCACCACCAGGGCGACACTTTTAAATCGAAGAACGTTTCGTGACTCGACTGGGATTCGAACCCAGGACCCATACATTAAAAGTGTATTGCTCTACCAGCTGAGCTATCGAGTCGTCTCGCAAACGAGGGTGCAAATATAGCGCAAATGAGCAAAAACCAAAGGACTGCTTGTAGTTTTGTAGGTACGTATGAAAACCAAGTATTTGTGGGGCTACATGGGCTCGGGAAAGTCGACCATTGGACGCGCTGCAGCGAAATCCTTGGGCGTAGAATTTAGGGATTTAGACCGACTTATTACCGAAGAGTCGGGCCTCAGTATTTCGGAGTTCATGGCTTCCCGAGGAGAGTTGGCTTTTCGCAAACTGGAGCGGCAGATTCTTTTGGAGCTGGCCGGGTTTGAAGGAATCCTATCCTGCGGCGGAGGCACCCCCTGCTACTACGACAACGCTCAATGGATGCGGGAGCACGGCACAACGGTCTATTTGTCGGCATCGGTGCCGTGGCTGCACCAGCGCCTTGCGGCCAGCCGTCTTCGGGGGACCAAGCGCCCGCTTTTGGCTGATGTGGCTGACGAGAATCTGATGGAATTCATTGCCAAGCACCTATTTGAGCGTCGGGAATTCTATGCGACCGCGGACTACCAAATTCCCGTAGACCAAATGAGCACCGATCAGGCAGTGGCTCAGCTCGTGCACTACATTCAGACGAGGTAGGTCGCGCAGGGGGTCGACCAGTCGACCTCGACGCGCTCGTGCAGTCCGGTGCTCAGCGAAAGACCTTTGATGTCGGCTTTGACGGGGAAGCGCTTGTGGTTGCGGTCCACCAAAACGGCCGTGGTAATGCGCCCAACTCGGGCGGTAAGGAAGTGCGCCACCCCATAAAGAAGCGTAGCTCCGGAATTCAGTACGTCGTCCACCACGACGACGTGGGCGCCTTCGAGCAGGGCGGGGTCTAGCGAAGCTCGGGTGTCGTGCAGCGAAGGCTCGCGTTTGTTTACTTCGAGCTCCATTAGCTCAACGGCGGTGTGAGCCTGAAGGTGCGCATAGATGCGTTCGGCCAGCGCGTACCCTGAATTTCGAATGCCCGCGAGCACCAGTCTCTCAGAGCTGGCGTGCCGCTCCAAGATTTGCCAAGCCATTCGCTCGACCGTCCGCGCCATTCGCGCGTCGTCCAAGATCAGCGTGCGTTCTCCCATACCCTAAAATTAGGCTTTTGGGGCGGATTTAGCGCGCAGCAGCACGACCGATTCTACGTGAAAGGTTTGCGGGAACATGTCGACCCCCTGAACCTGAACGACGTCGTAGGCGTCGCCCAGCATTTGGATGTCGCGCGCCTGAGTGGACGGGTTGCACGAGACGTAAACCATCTTGGGCGCTTGAATGCGCGCGAGTTCGGCCACCACCGCGGGGTGCATGCCTTCGCGGGGCGGGTCTACCACTACGACGTCGGGGGCGCCGTGCCGGCCGACAAACTCGGGCGTGAAAATGCGGCGCATGTCGCCGACCTCAAAGGTGGCGTTGCGGATTTCGTTGCGTTCGGCGTTCCGCACCGCCGCTTCAACCGCTTCGGCCACGCTTTCGACGCCCACCACTTTGCCGGCGACCTGTGCCATGAACAAGGCGATGGTGCCGGTGCCGGTGTAGAGGTCGTATACGGTTTCGCCTCCGCGCAAGTCGGCGGCCCGCAAAGCCTCGGAATACAAACGGTGCGCCTGCACCGGATTGGTTTGGTAAAACGACTTCGGGCTGATCAAAAACTTCAGGGAGCGGCCGCCATCCAGAGCCGATTCCATGGTTTCTTCCAGGGCTTCGACGCCATGAAACAGGTGCAGGTCCACGTCGTACATGGAGTCGTTGACCTTCTCGTTGAGCCCCCAATAGAGGCTGACGAGGCGGTCAAACTTCTCAGTCATGCGGTGCATTAGGGTGAATCCATCGGGGCCAGGGTGTTCGCCCCACTGAATGATGAGCATCCAGTCGCCGGTTTGGTTGCTCCGCAGCATGACGGTGCGGAGCGCGCCCACTTTGGCTCGCGGATGCCAAAAGCTCAATCCCAAGTCAAGGGCTTCGTCGCGAATGGCGTTTCGCAGGGCGTTTCCGTACTCGGGAATCAAGTGGCAATCCTGAACGTCCAAGATTTTATCCCAGAATCCAGGAACGTGAAAGCCAAGTCCAGGCTCGGGTTCAGCCTCGGGATGCGCGTCGAGTTCAGCACGGGTTCGCCATCGGTTGCTCGTGAAGCTGAACTCCGTCTTGTTGCGGTAACGGAACGGTGTGGGTGCCGGAACGAACGGCCGCCAGCTCACGCCTTCGCGGGAAACTCCGCCTACGCGCACTAGCTGTTCTTCGACCTCGCTCGACTTAAACTCCGCTTGACTAGGGTAGCCCAAGTGCTGCCAAGGACAGCCGCCGCAGGATTCAGTATGGGCGCAAGATGGCGGCACCCGAAGCGGAGAGGCCGTCACCAGTCGTTCCACGCGGCCCTCAAAAAAGTTCTTCTTCCGCTTGATTACGTGCACGTCTACGACGTCTCCGGGGGCGGCGCCCCGCACCAGTACGGTTTTGCCGTCAGACGTTTTGCCAACGGCCACGCCGCGTCCGCCGGCCCGGTCTACCTGAATGTTTTCGAGAATCACCTCCCAAAGGTAGGGTGCTATCTTTGGGTAAATCCTCAGCCCCATGAAGCCGCACGACTACATTGCCCTCGAAGACCAGTACGGAGCCCACAACTACCATCCGCTTCCGGTGGTGCTCACTCGGGGGGAGGGACCCTACGTTTGGGACGTGGAGGGCAACAGGTACTTTGACTTCCTAAGTGCCTACAGTGCCGTGAATCAAGGACATAGCCATCCGCGCATCGTAGGTGCCTTGGTCGATCAGGCGCGGACCTTGGCGCTGACGTCGCGCGCCTTCTACAACGACCAGCTCGGCGCGATGGAAGAGGCGATGGCTACGCGTTTTGGCTACGATAAGGTGCTGGCGATGAATTCCGGAGCCGAAGCCGTCGAAACGGCCCTCAAACTCGCGCGCCGTTGGGCCTACGACGTCAAGGGCGTGGCCAAGGATCAGGCCGTCATCGTAGTGGCAAGCCAAAATTTTCACGGCCGGACCTCCACCATTGTATCGTTTTCGAGCGATCCCGATTCCTACGGCGGATTTGGACCGGCAATGCCCGGCTTCCAGATCATTCCGTACGACGACCTCTCGGCGCTTGACCAAGCTTTGGCCAACCCCAACGTGGCTGCGTTTATGGTCGAACCCATACAGGGAGAAGCCGGAGTGTTCGTCCCTTCAGATGGCTACATTTCAGGGGCGGCCGTGCGCTGCCGTGCCGCCAACGTGCTGTTCATGGCCGACGAAATCCAAACGGGCATTGGGCGCACCGGTTCCTGGCTGGCCACCTGCGGCGCGTGCAGCTGCGCGGGCGGCCGCTGCGAGCGCGACCCCAAGACCTACGTTCGGGCGGACGTGCTCATCCTGGGCAAGGCCCTTTCGGGCGGCGTATACCCGATTTCTGCGGTTTTGGCCGACGACGAAATCATGCTTTGCATCAAACCCGGCCAGCACGGTTCGACCTTTGGAGGCAATCCCATAGCTGCTCGTGTGGCGCAAGTGGCGTTGCAGGTCGTAGAAGACGAACAGCTCATGCAGCGAGCGCGTCGCCAGGGCGCCCTCTTTCGTGCCAAGCTGAAGGACGAACTAGGCCAACATCCGCTCGTTGCCCAAATTCGCGGACGTGGTCTGCTCAACGCGGTAGTCATTAATACGCCCCAAGATTCACATGTGGCATGGGACCTCTGCGTGGCCATGGCCAAGGCCGGGGTTTTGGCCAAGCCCACCCACGGAAACATCATTCGATTCGCGCCCCCCTTGGTTTTGAGCGACGCCGAGCTCGACGAGGCGTTGGCGCGAATTGTGGGCGCGGTAAAAAACTTTAGTGCCGCTTAAACCTTTCGAAACCTGTGCGGTTATCATAGAGCCCGCGGGAGGTTGACGGACTTCGGTTCGTCAGGTGTATAGGGTAGTTTTCTCCCGCGGGCTTCCCTTTTTTTTCAGGATTCCATGGAAGGCCACGTGGCCATCCAATCTCGGTACATGGCGTTGAAGTGCTGCCGCACCTGCTCGAGGAACTCGGGCGTCACGGTGGCCCATACGGCCGCGGGGCTACCAAAGCGGTCGGTAGGGTATCGATAGGTCTGCTTCATCGGTCCCGCCTCGATTTCTACGAGGTAGTTGTCCCCGAAATGAAACAACTGAATTCGAAAGTTCGGGTGGGGTAATTGATCGACAACGCGCACGGCAGATTGCTAAAAATCAGCCCTCAAGCTGATGTTGATTAAACGATTGGTCAAGTAGTTGGGTACCGCGTAGTAGCTGGCGGTGCTGATGTCCATCACCCAGAAGTAGCTCGCGGTATTGCGGATTTCCAGCAGGTTGTAGGCCTCGAGGGCAAGCCGGGGCGAAATTCCGCGCCACGTCGGGAGTACGCGCTCAAAGCCCAAGTCCATGCGTCGGTAGGGCGGGGCCTTGAAGGGCTTGGCGTTCTCGAGCGGAAGCCCAAAGGGAAACCCTCCGGTAACGCTGGTGACTAGGTACACCCGGTTTTGGGGCTGGCCGGGCAAATGATCCTCAATGCGCATGCTGAAGGCATAGCGGTAGTCGGTTCCGCGCCGTTGCCATACCCCGTCAAACTGTTCGCGCACGCGGAACGTGGACAGCGAAATCCAGGATTCGGCGTCGCCCACCCAGGTGCTGTGGAGCTGATGGTCCAGGCCGAACGCGACGGCGGTGCCGGGCTGAGTGCCGAGGTAGCGAATGCGCATCCCGTCCTGCTCAAAGGCAAAAGCGCGGTCCTGGTACTTGAGGTAGGCCTCGGCTTGGTACATCCACGGGCGTCCCTTGCGGGTACCGTAGCGCTTGTATCCGACGATGCCGTGCCAGGCGTGCTGCATGCGGGCTTGGGTCTCGAGGCCGTTTTCGGTCCAGTTGCGGAGTTCGCGCACGCTTGCCGTTTGGGCGTAGCTGCCGGCGTTCACGTAGGCAGACCAGTTTGCGGATCCGCTCGGGCTCACCGAGAACGAGGCGCGCGGACTCCAGCGCCACTCGCCAGACCGGCTGTCGCGAAGCAGCCGCTGACCCAACCTAAGGTGCAGGATTCGCTCGCCCGCCCGCCAGCTGTCGCTGTAGGTTGCCGAGGCCCAATGCTTGGTGTTGCGCAGTTCGCCTTGGCTTTGCAGTACCGAATAAAGTTCCAGCGTGGAGTCGGGGAAGTAGGCGGTGTCGTTGGGTCCGACCACCACGACCGTGGGTTGGTGCGCCAGGCTGTATCCGGCGGAATCGAGGTTAATCCACTCCGAAACCCGATCTTGAGCCAACTGGATGCGCTGCCCGAGGGTCCAGTTGAATTGACCCGTTTCGCTCACCAAGTGGCTGCCGCGAAGTGCGGTGTGCAGTTCTCTGATCCACAGGTCGTTGCGTGCGTATCGCTGAAATCCGCCGCTGCCGCGCAGGTAGCTGAGTTCGCCAAACTGGTCAGAGCCCATGTTGGTGTTGACATCGCCCAGCCGGTAGGCCGATTCGACGTCAGAATGCTCCACCTCGAGGGCCTGAGTCCAACTCGCCTCGGCGTCGAGCACATGGCGTTGGCCAAAGGCCTTTCGCGAACGCCATCCGGCAAAGGCGTTTTGAAACCCGTAGTATTCGGTTCCTGCCATGGCCACTTGAAGGCGAAGGACTTGCGTGACGGTGCCGAATTCGGTGGTTCGGCTGGTCGGAGCCAAGCGGAACCCGTTTTGTTGGGCGATCCCTAAGAATTCATGGCGCCACGCTCCGTGGCGTCGGTTCCACACCACTTGGGCGTCCCGGGAGTCCGCCCTAAAATCACCCGAAATATCTCCGGTGCGGGCAAAGAGCACGTTGCTGCGGTAGCGCAGGCTGACGCCGAGGTTGCCGGCCCAGGCCGAGGCTCCGCCCGAGAAACCGCCCAAGCGAAGCCGTCCGCGCAGGGAATCCGTGCGGCCGTACTGCACCTCGAGGGCCGACGAAAGTTTGTCGCCCAGTTCCGCATGAAAGCCGCCGGCCGTAAAGCTCAGTGACGAAACCAAGTCCGGGTTGAGCACGCTCAATCCTTCCTGCTGCCCCGAACGCGCCAGCTGAGGTCGGTAGAGTTCAAATCCGTTTACGTAGACGAGGTTTTCGTCGTAGGTTCCGCCGCGCACGCTGTACTGGCTACTCAATTCGTCGCTCGCCACGACGCCGGGCAAGGTGCGGAGCAGGGACTCCACCGAGCCCGTGGGCGTGCCAAGTCCCGACAAGGTACCCGATTTGAGCCGTACTTCGCTGGCCGCCGATCGAACGCGCTGGCCGGTCACGGTGGCCTCGCGGAGTTGGGTTCCGCGCAGCGTCGTGTCGTTGAGGGCCGCAAAGAGCAGCGCAGAGGCCAGCAAGCTCATGGGTTAGCGCTTTTTAAGAGACTGGAAGAATTGCGCCCAGGCAAAGGGGTTGCTGAGGCGGCCCAAGATGGCCGAGGCGCCGTCGCTTCCATAAAAGCGGCCCGAATTGTAAAGCTGCTGCTCTTGGGCTTGAATGATGTATCGCTGCATCTCGTTCGAGCTCATGCCCATCAAAGCGGCCTTTTCTTTAAGGGCCTGAATCGCGAGGTTTTGAAGGGCCACGTCGCGCTCGGTTGTTTCGATGCGCATGCGGAGCAGCTCGCGGTTGAGATCTTCAGGCCGGGGCCAGGGGTACAGCGTGACCTCGTCGAGTTCCAC
>SYCM01000069.1 GCA_005786915.1 Bacteroidota bacterium
AGGAAGCTTTATGGGGTTCACACCAATTTTGGGGTCGTATCGGTACAACTCGACCGCCGTATTGGTTTGGCCGCCTTGGGCCTCGACCCGCCACGCATACCGGCGGCGCGGACCGGTGAAGACTCCGGGTTCGTTGGCCAAAAGCATCAGTGCTGTGTCGTAGCCGAGCCAAGACCAACGTGAACGGGACTCGCCCAAAGCCAGCGAAAGATGGCTGTCGACGGCTTCGTAGGAGGCAAACTCCAATCGATCGGTTTGAACCCAAACAATGGGCTGGCGCAGCAGCAGAAACGCATCGAGCGACGGGCTGTTTACCGTGGTGCTCACGGTCCAGAGCTCCGTTTGGCTCGCGGGGCGCTGGCGCAACCCCTGAAGAATGCGCGCGGCACTGAGCACTTTGTCGTCGAGCAGCACAAATCGAGTGGCGATCAAGTCGTCGCGCCCGACGCGTTCGGCCAGGTTGGCAGTAGGTCGCCCGTCCCAGCTTTGAATTTGGGCCGTATCGCCCCCATGGGCGGCGAATCCCTGGTAGAAGGCGCGGCGCTGGAGCACGCTGTTTTTGTCGCCTAGATCAAAAATGACCGTTCGAGACTGGGGTCGGGCCTTGGCGTCGCGGGCGGCCAATCGGCCGAGGGCTTCAGACTCGGTGTAGCGCGGTGGCGCGGCCGCAATGAGCTGCGGCAGTCCGGCGACCGCCATATCGCGAGAAACGGGGTTTACGACGTAGGTCGTTGAAGCGGCGTACTTAGCAAGCGCTTCAGAATCTTGGCCGCGGAAAGGCCCGATGACGTAGTGTACTTTGCGCGCTGCCAGCAGTTCCATGAAGGCCTTAGGGCTGTACGATTGAACAGGGCCATCAAGCGGGCGGTCGAGGATGGAGCCGTTGGACTCGTCAAAATCGTACACGTCGAGCACTACCGGGCTGTCGGTTGCTGCCGAATCCAGCGCAGCTTTGAATCCGGCATAAAACTCGAGGGCCATGCGCTGACCCACCTTGCCGCCCAAGGTGTCAGCTTGCACCTGAAACGGGAGCACAACCGCCCAACGCTCAACACTTTGTGCGCGCAGCGCCCACGGGAGGAGTACGGTGGCGGACCAAACCGCAAGATGCTTTATTCCCATTCGATGGTTGCCGGCGGTTTGGAACTGATGTCGTAGACGACGCGGTTCACGCCCCGCACTTGGTTTATGATGGCAATCGAAGTTCGCGCCAAAAAGTCGTAGGGCAGATGAACCCAGTCCGCCGTCATACCGTCGGTCGACTGAACGGCGCGCAAGGCCACGACTTGCTCGTAGCTGCGCTCGTCACCCATGACGCCCACCGACTTGACGGGGAGCAAGATGGCTCCGGCCTGCCACACCGAATCGTAGAGTCCGGCGTCGCGCAGTCCCTGAATGAAGAGGTGGTCGACTTCCTGCAAAATGGACACTTTTTCGGGCGTAACCTCTCCCAAAATGCGAATGGCAAGTCCTGGCCCTGGAAAAGGGTGTCGGCCCAAAAGTTCGGGTTTAAGGCCCATCGCGGCCCCGACGCGGCGAACCTCATCTTTAAACAGGCTGCGCAGCGGTTCCACAATCTGAAGCTTCATACAGTCGGGAAGTCCGCCGACGTTGTGGTGAGACTTGATCGTCACGCTGGGGCCGTTGACGCTGACCGATTCAATGACGTCGGGGTAAATGGTTCCCTGACCGAGAAATTCAACACCCTGAATGCGGTGGGCCTCGCGGTCAAACACCTCGATGAAGGTTCGCCCGATGGCCTTGCGCTTGGCCTCGGGTTCCTCTTGTCCGGCAAGGGCGGCATAAAACTCGGCACTGGCATCTACGCCGACGACGTTGAGTCCGAGGTGTTCATACTGCTGAAGTACGCCCTCAAACTCGTTCTTGCGAAGCAGTCCGTTGTTGACGAAAATGCAGTGAAGTCGGTCGCCGATGGCCTTGTCCAGCAGGACGGCAGCCACCGTCGAGTCTACCCCGCCGCTGAGGCCCAACACCACCTTGCCGTCGCCAATTTGCTGGCGCAGCGAGGCCACGGTGTCGTCGATGAAGCTCGCCGGCGTCCACGTTGGGGCGCATCCGGCAATGCCGTATATGAAGTTGCGCAGGAGCTGGGCGCCGTGCTCCGAGTGGACCACTTCGGGGTGAAATTGAATGGCGTAGGTCTCCTCGCCGGCGAAACGGTAGGCCGCGACCGGGATGCTGTCGGTGGTCGCCTCGACAACGGCCTGAGCCGGAAGTTCCACAATGCTGTCCCCGTGGCTCATCCACACGGTGCTTCCGTGCGGAATTCCCGCGAGCAGCCGCGATTCTTCGGCACTGGGGTTGAGGTGCGCCCGGCCGTATTCGCGGTGCGTACTCCGCGCCACTTTACCGCCCCGCGTGTGGGCCATGAACTGGGCGCCGTAGCAGACTCCAAGCACGGGCACCTGGCCATAAAAGCCGTTGAGGTCGGGGTTGGGAGCTCCCTTTTCGAGTGTAGAATAGGGAGATCCGCTGAGGATTACTGCCTTAAAATTGGACTTCCAGTCCTCGGGAATGTGGTGAAACGGGTGTATTTCGCAGTACACATTGAGTTCGCGCACGCGACGGGCAATAAGCTGAGTATACTGAGAACCAAAGTCGAGGATTAGGATGGCGTCGGTCATGGGGGCAAAAGTACGGCGGCCGCTTCAGCTAAACTCCCACCATGCGGGGGCATCCCAATGCGGCGATTCGCGGTACGCGCGCAGGTATTCCTGCACCGCATCGGGACCGCCGTGCTCGACGACGTCCAGGTGGGTCCAAATGCGCTCCTGTAGTATTCCGGCGGGCAACAGCAAGGAGCTGAGCAGATCCAAGCGGCGAATCTGTACAGCCTCACGGCGTGTGTACTCTCTGCGAAGGCGTTCCCGCATTCGGTCTTCTTCGCGAGCTATGCGCTGCATCCAGGAATCGACCGAACGTTCTAATCCCGGCTGAGCATAGGTTTGACGGACTAGGGATTCCAAAGCTTCGGTCACGGGACGAGCCTCGCGGTCGGGTGCACCGAGCCACTCCATAAGCTGGTTCCGAAAGTCAGCGGGGTTCCACGGACCGCACCACGCGGGCGGAACGGCCTCGCCGGATTCGGCGAGTTGGCGGAGTCCCTCGCGGGCCTTTACCGCCGCGGCGGGCCACCAGGCCCCACTGTGGCGAAGCCGCCACACCCCGTGCTCCATGGCCGTTCGCGCGAAGTAGGGCGCCAATTGGTAGGCATACGCCAGCTCACCGGCCCCGCCCGTGTAGGCTGCGTTGGGCAAAATCCACTCTTGGTACACCGGGCGCAGCAGAGCGTTCGGACTCACCTGCTCGGGATGCTGGCGGGCCCATGCGGCCACGTCGGCATCGCGGCCGAGCGGCGTTCCGTCGGAACGGACCCAAGTGCCGTCCTCGCGGCGGTCCAAGCGGTACCGACCGCCCTGGACGTCGAGGGCAAACAAGGCTGACGGACGAAAAGGCACGGGCGGTTCCGCAGCGCCCCAAGGAGTTGAAGCGACTTCGCGCGTGGCGAACAGGGTTTGGTTGCGGATTTCGTCCTCCCACAACTCCGCAGCCGACGCCTTCAAGCGGGCGTCTGACGCATCCAGCACGAGCACCCCCGGGTGCATAAGTCCAATCAGCTCACGGGTGGCGTCGGCGAGGGTTTCTGACGCGCGGTACACGGCCTCGCTGCGCTCGGCCGCCGCGCGAACCGGCTCGGGGAGCGCCGCCTGCTCGCGCCACTCTTGGATTGCTCGGGCGGCCCGCTCGGACGGCACGCAGCCGCTGCGCAGCGGCTTCGCCGGCTGCGCCCACACCCCAACGGCGCGTCCGCGCCAAAAAACGCGGCGAATCTCCTCGAGGTCGTGGTCCTCGGTCGCCATCCAAAATACCGGCACCGTCGGAATCCCCTGCTGCGTCCAGTGCTCGGCGAGCGCCTGGGTCTCGGCGATCTTGGCGTGCACGTACAGGGGGCCGACCGCCGTGACCAGCTGGTGGCCCGCGGTAACCGTCACCGAATCGGGTTGGGCCAAGCGCTCGAGCAGCGCCAATTGCTCCTCGTGGGGTTGGGGTCCGCACTGCGCGCGCAGCACCTCGACCAGAAGTGCCCGACGCTGCGGCGAAAACTGCTGGGCACGGCGGCGCATGCCTTCGGCAGTCAACGCCTGCGTCATCGGAGCGCGGTCCAAGCCCCGAGCCTTCAGGGCGACCAAGGCCTCCCCGATCCCGCAGGCGCTCAGTGGGGTCGTCGGAGCGCCGTTCATCGGCGGGGCTTGAGGGTTCCGTTCACGTCCATGGGCAAGCGTTCCTTGAGGTCGCCCAACGCAAAAGCCCGCTTCAGAATTTTCTCAATCAGCGCGTCTTCTTGGTTTTCGTTAGGCTCGTACTCCTTGCGAATGTTGATGTCGTACCACGAACCCGTCACGCTCCAACCTACCGCCGTAAACCAGTTGCGGTACTCACGAATCAGCTGAAAAACCGTTTGGTTCGTTTCTCGGTACACCAGCTTGCACAAAATTTGGCCTTCGGATCGGGTGAGCTTGCGGAGTTCCGCTTCAAAGCGCTGCTCGAGAAAATCTTGGTACTGTTTGGTGTACTTCGCGCGCTTGCGGGCGGACTTTTCTTTGGCCAACCGCATGTTCAGGGAGTCCAAGCGTTCTCCGGCCGCCTTGGCGTAGGGGTAAACTTTCATGACCCGGCGGCGCAGCAGCAGGTAGCGCTTTCGCGCTTCGACGTCGGTAAACGTGGGCTTGTCTACTACGAGAATTTCGTCGAGAAATACCCAAGGAATGGTATCTCCTTCAATGATTGACCCTTGTCCTTTTTGACCGTTGTAGGTCGTAGGCACTTCTTGAGACCAAACCGCAACACTGATTGTCCACAAAACCAGACCAAAAGACTTCTTCATAATCTGTGGCGCATTTTCCAGGCACTGACTGGCTGTGGAACTTCCGACGGGGTTGGACGGTAGGCCTCGGCCAAGGCGGCGGCCCATTCCGCGCCGTCGGTCCGCGGCTCCAAGGACTCGGGCGTGAAGTTCTTGGCGACAAACCCGGTGTCGAATTGGCCGCTGACGAAGTCGGGATGCTCCAAGATGAAGCGGCCAAAGC
>SYCM01000070.1 GCA_005786915.1 Bacteroidota bacterium
CAAGGTGTCGAACGCGAGCGACGATTTGCCTGAACCGCTTACGCCGGTCACGACCACCAAATGCCCGTGCGGAAAAGACACGTGGATGTTTTTCAGGTTGTGCACCCGGGCACCTTCAACGCGTACTTCTAAATCTTCCATGGGCAAGTTGCAAATTTACCGCTTTGCATTCCGAGAAAAAACTTATTTTTGGTACGGATTCTGTACGTTAATCAGGGTCCGCGAACCTCAAAAAAGCCCTCAGCCTATCGAAGCACAGCTACGCCAATTGTCTTAATGCCAACTAGCTATGCTGTACACCCAAGTTCAGGATGCCGAGCTCATAGAGCGCTATGCATCCGGCGACGAACGCGCTTTTGAAGTTCTGATGCGCCGCCACGGCGACGCCGTCTTCGCAGCCATCCTCAGTAAAGTCAAAGACCAAGACGTCGCCGACGACCTCTTTCAGGAGGTTTGGATCAAGTTCATTCACACCCTCAAAGCCGGCGACTACACCGAGGCCGGAAAGTTTGGGGCGTGGATCCACCGCGTGGCCCGCAACGCCACCATGGATTACTTCAGGCGGCAGCAGCGCAGTCCGCTGGCCCGCTACGACCAAATGGAATCAGCGACCGACGGCGTGGCCGACGAGGCCCTGAATGTCGAAGAGCGGGCGGTGGCCCAGCAGTGGATGCTCGACGCCCACGAAGCGGTGCAGCGCCTGCCGGCCGACCAGAAGCTGGTGCTCGAACTTCGCCTGCATGCCGGCTTGAGCTTCAAAGAAATTGCCGAAGAAACAGGCGTCGGAATCAACACGGCCCTCGGGCGCATGCGCTACGCCGTCGCCAATTTGAGGCGAATGCTCCGGGTCGAAATACCAAATTAACGGCTTGGGCGTTAGGTAGCAGAACCTCAATGCTGCCTATGGCCCAACCTACTCAACCTGCGGAACACGCACACACCGGCTCCGTCCGCGAAGCCACCTACCAACTGCTCGCAGCCTATTCCAAGGCGGTGCGACGAGTCAGTGGGTTAGACCTCTTGCCCGTCGAACTGCGCGCCGCCCCGTTGAATTAACTACACCACACTGCACAAAAACCGCAGCCGTGCGAGGCGCAGCTCGAGCGCTCCGTACTCTTGGTCAAAGTGGCGGACGGCTTCGTCCAGTGCGCCCTCTTCGCTTTCGTCGGCAAAGTACTCGGTGATTTCTTCGAGCGAATCGTCGTCGAGGTACTCCTCGATCAAGTAGTCCAGGTTCAGCCGGGTTCCGCTGCGCACAATGTTCTCCATCTCCGACAGCAGCTCGTCGACTGAAATTTGCTTGCTCTGCGCGATTTCTTCGAGTCCCAGCTTGCGGTCCACCGACTGAATCACATACAGCTTTAGGTTTCCTTTTTGCCCGGCGCTGCGAATGGCAAAATCGCCGGGGCGTTCGATGCCGTGCGCGTCCACGTGCTCCTGCACTGCGGCGACAAGCTCGGCGCCAAATCGCTTCGCCTTCGCCTCGCCCACACCCGGAATCGTTTTAAGCTCTTCGACGCTCAGCGGATAAGACGTGGCCATCTCGTTCAGTGAGGCCTCCGAGAACAGGGCATAGGGCGGAATGCTTCGCGTGCGCGCCATTTTGCGGTTCAGCTCCTTGAGCACGGCATAAAGCTCGGGGTCGAGCGCGGCGGCCCGGCGCGGCGACCCGGTTCCGCCCACCGCAACGTCTTCTTCATCAAAAGCTCGGTAGGGAACCGCGGCAAACGAACCGGACCCCGTTTGAAGGGCGCGGCCCGCGGCGGTTAACGACAAAATGCCGTACCGCTCCAAGTCCTTCTCGAGCATTCCCGCCAGCATCAACTGCCGAATCAAATCGTCCCAGTACCCGGCCGCATGGCTTTGTCCCTTGCCCCAGGTCGCCAATCCGCGAGCGCCCAGGGTTTTGAGGATCGCCGTTTCGTTCGCGATGAGCGTGTTGACCACTTGGAGCGCGCGAAACTGTCCGCGGCCCAACTCAACCGTTTCGAGAACCAGTCGGGCGTGCTCGGTGGCGTCGTGCCCGACCTGCGGACTCGTGCAGTTGTCGCAGTTCCCGCAGTTCGGCTCGGCATAGGGTTCGCCGAAGTAGTGAAGCAGGAACTTGCGGCGGCAGCTTGACGTTAGGGCATAGGCCCGGGCATCTAAGAGGAGCTGGCGTCCGATTTCTTGTTCCGCCACGGGCTTGCGCGACAAGAACTTGTCCATTTTCTCCAAGTCCTTCTCGGCATAAAACGTGACGCAACGCCCTTCGCCGCCGTCGCGCCCGGCCCGACCGGTCTCTTGGTAGTAGCCCTCGAGGCTGCGCGGCATGTCGTGGTGCACGACCAGGCGCACGTCGGGCTTATCAATTCCCATCCCAAAGGCGACCGTCGCCACGATGACGTCGACCTCTTCGTTCAAAAATGCGTCTTGGTGGCGGCTTCGCGACCCGGCGTCGAGCCCGGCGTGGTAGGGTAGGGCCGAAATCCCGTTCAGCTGCAGCACTTGGGCGAGCTCCTCGACCTTTTGGCGGCTCAGGCAGTACACAATGGCGGAACGCCCGGCATAGTCCCGCAGCAGGCGGACCACGTCGCGCTCTACGTTGGCGGTCTTCGCCTCGACCTCATACGCCAGATTGGGGCGGTTAAAGCTGGTGGTGATCACGGTGGCCTCGGGAATCTCGAGGGTCTTGAGGATGTCAGACATCACCTTGGGCGTGGCCGTGGCCGTCAGCGCCAAAATCGGGCGGCGGCCGATGGCGTTCATCGCCTGGCGCAGCATGCGGTACTCGGGCCTGAAGTCGTGCCCCCATTCTGAAATGCAGTGGGCCTCGTCGATGGCATAAAACGAAACGTTCAGTTCGCGCAAAAAATCAATGTTCTCTTGCTTGTTCAGCGATTCGGGCGCCATGTACAGCAGCTTGGTGCGGCCCGTTGAAAGGTCCTGGCGGACTACGACCATTTCGCGCTTGGTGAGCGACGAATTCCACACATGGGCCACTCCGTCGGAATCGGCGAAACTCCGCAGCGCGTCCACCTGGTTTTTCATCAGCGCAATCAGGGGCGAAACGACCACGGCAACCCCCGGAAGGTCCAATGCCGGCAGCTTGTAGCAGAGCGACTTGCCCCCGCCCGTCGGCATCATGACAAACGTGTCCTGGCCGCCCATAACCGACGCAACCACCTCGCTCTGGCGGCCCCTAAAGTCGTCAAAACCAAAAAAGGACTTCAATAAGGCACGGCTCTTTGCCGTATCAAACGTGGCCATAGGCGGAGAAAAAAGCGGCGCAAAATTGCACCAAAACTTGAAGGTACGACCAATCCTACCTTTGCAGCATGTCTGAAGGATCGAGCATGCCGTTTTTGGCCCACCTAGCGGCGCTGCGCACCCACCTCATGCGGGCGTCGGGCTTCATCCTGGCGGGCGCGGTGGTGGCCTTCGTCTTCATGGACTGGATTTTTGCTCAGGTTTTGCTCGCCCCCAAAGAACCGCAGTTCATCACCTACCAACTCTTTTGCCAGGCGGGCACCTACTTGGATCTGCCTTCGCTCTGCATCGGTGGCTTTGAACTCGAACTGCTCAATACCCAGATGGCAGGGCAGTTCAGCCTGCACATGTGGCTTTCGCTGGTGGTCGGCCTCATCGTGGCCTTTCCGTTGGTGCTTTTTGAACTGTGGCGCTTCATCAGTCCCGGCCTTACGGCGCGCGAACGGAGCCTATCGGTCCTGTTCATCGGCTCGGCTTCCCTGCTCTTTTTTCTCGGAGCCCTCTTTGGCTACTACCTCATCGTGCCGCTGAGCTTGCAATTTCTCGCCACCTATTCGGTCAGCGGCGAAATCCAGAACCTCTTTGAAATGTCGTCCTACCTGTCGACGGTCACCAGCGTGGTGGTCGCGAGCGGACTTTTATTTGAACTCCCCGTCGCGGTCTACTTGCTTTCGCGCCTCGGAATCACCTCGCCTGAGGGCATGCGCACCTACCGTCGGCACGCCTGGATTGGTATCCTGGCTGTGGCCGCCGTCATCACCCCGCCCGACGTCTTCAGCCAGATTGTGGTTTCGTTGCCGGTGGCCCTTCTGTACGAACTGAGCATCGGACTCAGCCGCTTGGCACACGTTCAGCGCAAAAACCGCGTTGATTCCAACCAATGAAAACCCTGCACGCCGAACACCTCGTGAAAACCTACCGCGGCCGTAAGGTGGTCGACGGAGCCAGCTTCACCGTGAACCAAGGAGAAATCGTGGGTCTGCTCGGTCCCAACGGAGCGGGCAAAACCACGTCGTTCTACAGCGTCGTGGGCTTGGTCCGCCCCGACGAAGGGCGCGTGCTCCTCGACGGCCACGACGTGACCGACCTTCCCATGTACCGCCGCGCGCAGCTCGGCATCGGCTACCTCGCGCAGGAGGCCTCGGTGTTCCGCAAACTGAGCGTCGAAGACAACCTTGCGGCGGTTTTGGAATGGCGCGGATTCCCACGGGCCGAAGTGGTCCGCCGAACCCAAGAACTCCTTGAAGAATTCAGCCTCGTCAACGTGCGCAAGAACCGCGGCGACCTGCTTTCGGGAGGGGAGCGCCGGCGCACCGAGATCGCGCGCTGCCTCGCCTCTGACCCCAAATTCATTTTACTCGACGAGCCCTTTGCGGGCGTAGACCCCATTGCAGTTGAAGACATTCAGGCCATCGTGGCCCGTTTGGCCGACGAGCGGGGCATTGGCGTGCTCATCACCGACCACAACGTGCACGAAACCCTGGCCATCACCGACCGCACCTACCTCATGTTTGAGGGCAAAATCATCAAAAGCGGAACCGCAGAGGAACTCGCCGCCGACGAGGTCGTGCGCCGCGTGTACCTCGGGCAAAACTTCAGCCTTCAGCGCGGTGGGCGGCGCGGCGCAGCCGGTCGTTAATCGCCCGACCCAAGCCTTCTTCGGGGGCGAGCTCCATCCACAGCACCTGCTCGTCGCTGGCGGCAAACTCGCGAAGGGCGGCAAACAGCCGCTGGGCACCCTGCCGGCAACTGCCCGAGGTAGTCAGGGCCTCAAGGCCGTGCGAACCCAAACTCCACGCTAGAAGGCGCACCTCGGGCGAGCGCGGGGCGGTTGCCCAGTCAAATCCCTGGGGAACCAGCACCACGGGCTTGCCCGGGGCGTAGTGCGACTCCAGCATTCCCGGAGCGCTCGGCTGGCTCGAAGAGCGCTGCACCTCAGGCACGTAGCCCAAAACGTCTGCGAGGACCTCCACGGGAATTCCGCCCAAGCGCAGCACCACCGCCCGACCTTCAGGCCACGAGACGATGGTCGACTCGACGCCCACCGAACAGGGTCCGCCGTCGAGAATGTAGTCCACCTGATCGGCGAGCTGGTCGGCGACGTGCTGGGCGGTGGTCGGCGAAACAAACCCAAACGGATTCGCACTGGGCGCGGCCACCGGCACTCCGGCTGAAGCGATGAGTTGGCGGGCCAATTCGAGCTGGGGAATTCGAACAGCCACCGAATCGAGCCCCGAAGTGACCAAATCGGGCACTTCAGGCCGTTTCGGCAGCACGTAGGTGAGCGCCGCAGGCCCCAGGGCGGCCCACAGGGCACGGGCTTCGGCCGGCACGTCGGCGGCCACGCGGTCGACGTCGTTCCAGTCGGCCAGGTGCACGATCAATGGGTCGAAGTGCGGCCTGTTTTTGGCGTCAAAAATGCGGGCCACAGCCACCTCGTCGAGCGCGTTCGCGGCCAAACCGTATACCGTTTCGGTGGGCATGCCGACAAGTCCGCCGGAACGCAGTACCGACGCGGCGCGAGCTAAATCGGTACCCAGGTGCTGCATCGCGGCAAAGGTAGGCCTATTGCCCGAGCTCCATGCGCAGTTGGGCCCCGTCGGTCACGTCGACGGTGCGCACGGCCACGGCGCGGTCGTAGCGTTCGCCCCAAAGCCGCGCGTACACGACGGCGGTGTACTGGTTGGCGGAACGGCTGTGGCTGCCTTCGGTCCAGTCCAGCCCGTCGGCTCCGGCATTGAGGTCGCGAAACCGGTACTCCAAATACCCTTGCTTCACCAGCATCCGCCCGACGTAGGCTCCGCGGCCTTCGTCGAAGCGCAGCACGTGTTCGGGTCCGGGTTGGTACTGGTTGAAATCGCCTTCGAGCGCAATGCGCCGGCCGCCCCAACCTTCCGAGTCTTTGAGTTCAAAATCCAGCCACACGTAGTCGGCTTGGGTGTGGGCGTCGCCTCGGGCGGACCGCGGAACAAACGTTCCGCGCGCATCATCCTGGCGCACGTAGGCTCCCAATCCCGCCGCGACGTCCTGGCGCACAAAGCCCACCCAGCGATCTCCCAATTCGTACCGGGTCACGCGAAGAGAGGGTGAGGGCAGGGCCTTGGTGTCGACAAAGCGAAATATGTTTCCGGCCAAAAAGGCGTTTTCGCCGCCGTTGTAGTCAAAGTCCAGCCGGTCTCCTTGGGCAAAACGGGGGGCGAGCAGTCGGTAGCTGTTCCAGTCGCGGTTCTGCAGTACGGCCAGGCGCACGTCGCTGAATGGGTTTTGGGTGCGGCTGGCGTCCCACGGAAACCACGCATCCACCTCCTGATAGCGGTCCGTCCACTTCGCTGCGACCGGGCGGCGCACGGCCACCTGGAGCGCGCTCGGACCCTCGGCAAACACCACGGGGAGCTGAAGCAGCAGCTGGTCGTCGGCAAAAATCCGCAGGTAGTAGTTCCCCGACAGCACGGGCATGCTGCTCTCTTCAGGCAGCTGCATTTCGTAGTGGCTGTAGCCCTGGTAGGTGTTGAATGCCAAGCGGCCTTCGGCGATTTGGCCTTCCCAAAATCCGCTCAAAAATTCAGACGCAATAATGGGGGAGGGCTGCCAGTTGCGGTCGCAGTGCACCCACACGTAGCGCAGGGGCAGTACCGATTGGCTGAAGTCGTCAAAGCGGAGCTGCAGCGCACGGGGCTGACCGAGGCCGACCACGGCCGGAGCGTCGACGCGGTCCACAGGGTGCAAAAGCACGCTGTGAATGAGGCTATCTTTCTTTATTTCAGGTGCTTGGCAAAGCAGTCGGCTCGAAGCGATCGCGAAGGCCATCAGGGCCCATGCCCAACGGGTTATTTGCATGGTTTAAAGGTGCTAAAAACATGTTAAATAATCACCTTTTTGCACAGGGTCTAATGTACCTTTGCGCCGAAATTTTTGCAGTTATGCCCAACGTACATTCTGTTCGGAACGGTCTCGACCTCCCGATCCTTGGTGCTCCCGAAGCCATCGTCGATGGCCACCTCAGCGCCTCGGTTTACGCGGTTCGCCCGAGCGACTTCCGCGGCCTCGCCCCGAAACTCGCGGTAAAAGAAGGCGACCGCGTGCTCGCCGGCGACATTCTCTTCACCGACAAAGTCAACCCTCAGATTGCCGTTGCGTCCCCCGTCAGCGGCGAAGTGGCGCGGATTGAGCGCGGCGACAAGCGCAAAATTTTGGCGGTGGTCGTCCTTGCAGACGCCCAGACCAGCTACCGCTCGGTACCGGCCGGCACCCCCGCGAACCGCGAAGACGCGATTCAGTGGTTGCTGAGCGCCGGAGCGTGGTCCTTGATCGAAGCACGTCCCTACGGGCGCATCGCAAACCCAAGTTCCCAGCCCAAAGCGGTGTTTGTCAACGCGATGGCCACGCAGCCCCTCGCGGTAGCTCCGGCTGTTGCTCTGGCGGGCCGCGAAGAAGACTTCGCCAAGGGCCTTCAGGTGGTGAGCCTCCTGAGTCCGCGCACCGTGCTTTCCATCTCGGCCAACGAAACCTCGGCAGCCCTTACCAAGGCCAGCGGAGTTGAAATTCACCAGTTCAAGGGTCCGCACCCTGCCGGAACCACAAGCGTGCACATCAACCGCATTAGTCCGCTCAACAAAGGCGAGGTCGTATGGACGCTCAACTACCAGGACGTCGTCGTAATCGGCCACCTGGCGCGCACCGGCAACCTCAAGCTCGAGCGCGTCGTTTCGCTGTGCGGAACGGGCATCGCCAAGCCCCGCGCCATCACCGCCGTGGCGGGAGCGCACCTCGAGACCTTCTTGAGTGCCGAGATGAAGACGGGCGCCTACCGCGTGGTTTCAGGAAGCGTGCTCACGGGAGCCAACGTCGGCAAAGCCGGCTACCTGGGCTACTACGCGAGCCAGATCACAGTACTCCCCGAAGGCCAAGGCACCGACTTCTTCGGTTGGGTGATCCCCAGCTTTGGCAAGTGGTCGATCAGCCGCACGCTGTTCAGCTGGCTGACCCCTTCAAAGAAGTACGACCTCAACACCAAGCAGCACGGCGAAGACCGCGCGTTTGTCGTGACCGGCGTCTACGATAAAGTGTTCCCGCTGGACATTTTGCCCATGCCGCTGATCAAGGCAATGTGGGCCAAAGACCTTGAGAAAATGGAGCAGCTCGGAGCCTACGAAGTAGTGCCCGAAGACTTTGCCCTCTGCGAGGTGGTGTGCCCCTCGAAGCAGGAGCTTCAAAAGCTAGCTGAAGAAGCGATCGATCTACTCTACACCGAGATGAATTAATCCACGAGCCATGAAACTGTTCCAAAATTTATTTGACGCCACCCGCCCTGCGGTGACGACGGGCAAGCTGAAGGGCTTGTACCCGCTGCACAATGCCTTGGAGACGATGTTCTTCGTTCCGAACCACAACGCCCACAGCGGCGCCCACGTTCGCGACGCCATCGACATGAAGCGCACGATGATCACGGTAATTTTTGCTTTGGTTCCGGCGCTCCTCTTTGGCATGTTCAACGCTGGATACCAGCACTACAAAGCCCTCGGCCTATTGGTTGAAGGGGACTTGCTGGCCCAATTCTTTACGGTATCGAACTTCCTCTTTGGAGCCCTGCGCATCCTGCCGATGATTACGGTGACCTACATCGCAGGTTTGTCCATTGAAATCTACTTCGCCTACCGCAACAAGCACGCGGTCAACGAGGGATTCTTGGTTTCGGGTATTTTGATTCCGTTGATCATGCCCATCGACATTCCCTTGTGGATGGTGGCCGTGTCTACCGCATTCGCCGTGCTTTTTGGCAAGGAAGTCTTCGGCGGAACCGGCATGAACGTGCTCAATCCCGCCCTTACCGCGCGGGCCTTCGCCTTTTTTGCGTACCCCACCTACATGTCGGGAGACAAAATTTGGATCAACACGACGGCCGAGCAAGGTGCGCAGCTCGTCGACGGCTACTCCGGGGCGACTGCTTTGGGCCAGCTTGCGACGACCGGACAAACCAGCTACTCAGCGTGGGATGCATTCTGGGGCTTCGTTCCCGGATCCATCGGCGAGACCAGCACCTTTGCCATTTTGCTGGGCGCTGGATTCTTGATTTACACCGGCGTGGGCAGCTGGAAGATTATGCTTTCCACGGTACTCGGCGGACTTGCGATGGGCTTGGTATTTAACGGCGTGGCTGACTCGATGGAACCGGGCGCCATGCAGAGCTACATGTCGCTTCCGTTCTACCAGCACTTGATGTTTGGCGGATTCGCCTTCGGCGCCGTCTTCATGGCGACCGATCCCGTTTCGGCAGCCCATACGGAGCGCGGAAAATGGATCTACGGCTTCTTGGTCGGCGTACTCAGCATCCTCATTCGGGTGTTCAACCCCGCATACCCCGAGGGCGTGATGCTCGCGATTCTTTTAATGAACGTGTTTGCCCCGCTGATCGACCACTACGTCGTGGAAGCCAATATTTCTAAGCGCTTGAAACGCCTCAAACTCCAGCAATCATGAATGTAAACAGCAATTCCTACACCTACCTTTTTTCGGTAGTGATGGTCGTCTTGGTGGCGGTCATGCTTTCGGTAGCCGCGCTTTCGCTCAAGCCTGCGCAAGATGCCAACATCGAGCTTGAGAAAAAGCAAGAAATCCTCAAGTCGTTGGGCGTAGACGTTTCGCGCGAGGAGGCTGGCGAGGCCTTTGACGAGTACATCAAAGAGCAAATCGTGCTCAAAGGCGGACAGCCCGTGGCCAGCCCCGAAGTTGCGGCCTTTGCCATCAGCATGGCCGACGCGGTGGCGAAGCCCTCGGACGAGCGCGAGGTTCCGCTCTTCATCGCGGAGCGCGACGGACAGACCTTTTACATCATTCCCGTGCGCGGCAAAGGACTGTGGGGCCCAATTTGGGGCTACGTTTCTATCGCCTCAGACGGCTACACTGTGACGGGGGCCACCTTTGGCCACAAAGGCGAAACTCCGGGTCTCGGAGCAGAAATTTCTACTCCCGTCTTTACCGACCAGTTCCCGGGCAAGAAGCTCGCCGAAAACGGACAGTTCCAAGGAATCGCCGTGCGCAAGGGCGATGCCTCGGGCGACCACCAAGTGGACGGCATTTCGGGCGGAACCATCACTTCAGTGGGCGTGGAGAACATGCTCAACGACTGCTTGAAGCCCTACATCGCCTACCTGCTGACGCGAAACGCGGCTGAAGTACCCGCACAACCTGCAACTAACGACACCTTGATCTCTTCATTATGAGCCAAGCAACCCAAACTGAACCCAAAGAAGCGCTCTTTTCGAAGAAGAACGTCAAGCTTCTCTCTGACCCGTTAAACGGCTCTAACCCGGTAACGGTCCAAGTACTGGGCATATGCTCCTCTCTGGCTATCACCGTGAAACTGGAGCCCGCCATCGTAATGGGGGTAAGCGTGCTCGTGGTAACGGCCTTCTCGAACCTAATCACCTCGATGATGCGCAACTTCATTCCGAACCGCATTCGCATCATCGTTCAGCTCGTCGTAGTGGCCGCCCTCGTTATTGTGGTGGACCAAATCCTCAAGGCCTACGTCTACGACGTCAGCAAGCAGCTTTCGGTATTTGTCGGACTCATTATCACGAACTGCATCCTGATGGGGCGGATCGAGGCCTTTGCCTTGGCCAACACCCCTTGGAAGTCGTTCTTGGACGGAATCGGGAACGGAGCAGGATATGCCGCCGTCCTGATTATCGTCGCATTCTTCCGCGAACTCTTGGGTTCGGGTCAGCTCTACGGTTACCAAGTGGTGCCCGAGTCCTGGTACCTCCACAACGGCGGATGGTACAGCAACAACGGCATGATGCTCCTTCCTCCGATGGCGCTCATCGTGCTGGCGGTGCTGATCTGGGTGCAGCGCGCGAAGTTCCGCCAACTCATTGAAGACTAACTCGGTATAAGCATTAAAACGAAGAAAAATGGAACTCGTTAACCTCTTTATTCGGAGCATATTCATCGAGAATATGATCTTCGCATTCTTCTTGGGAATGTGCTCGTACTTGGCCGTTTCCAAGACCGTCAAGACGGCCCTCGGACTGGGTGTGGCCGTAACCTTTACCCTTTTGGTGACGGTTCCCGTCAACTTTTTGGTCGACACGAAATTGCTTCAGCCGGGCGCTTTGGCGTGGTTGGATCCAAGCCTCGCCGACTACGATTTGAGCTTTTTGAGCTTCATCATTTTCATCGCGGTGGTTGCGGCCATTGTCCAACTTCTGGAAATGATTGTGGAGCGCTTTTCACCGAGCCTGTACAATGCCTTGGGTATCTTTTTGCCCCTGATTGCCGTGAACTGCAGCATCTTGGGTGCGGCCCTGTTCGTTCAGGAGCGCGGCTACAAGACCCTCGCCGAGGCCACGGTGTTCGGCGTAGGTTCCGGCGTGGGCTGGGCCCTGGCCATCGTGGCTCTGGCTGCGATCCGCGAGCGACTGAAGTACAGCCACGTGCCTGCTCCGCTGCGCGGACTGGGCATCACGTTCATCATCACTGGACTGATGGGCATGGCCTTTATGAGTTTTATGGGTATTAAAATCTAATCAGCGAAATGTTTACCTCAACCATCATCTGGAGTATTGCCATCTTCACCCTCGTAACCGTTCTGCTGGTTACGTTGCTGCTCCAGGCTAAGGCTCGCCTCGCGCCCTCAGGTCCCGTAAAGCTGGACATTAACGGCGACACCATTGAAGTGGAATCGGGCAGTTCGTTGCTCACCACCTTGGGGAACCAAAAAGTTTTCTTGCCTTCGGCCTGCGGCGGAGGCGGAACCTGCGGTATGTGCAAGTGCCAAGTCCTCGAGGGCGGAGGCGAAATCCTTCCGACCGAGACGGGCTTTTTCAACCGCAAGCAAATCGCCGACAACTGGCGCTTGGGTTGCCAGGTGAAGATCAAGAACGACATGAAAATCCGCGTGCCCGAAGAGATTTTTGGCATCAAGAAGTGGGAGTGCGAAGTCGTTTCGAACTACAACGTAGCCTCATTCATTAAAGAGTTCGTCGTAAAGCTCCCCGAGGGAGAGAACCTCGACTTCTTGGCCGGTGGCTACATCCAGATTGACGTTCCGGCCATTGAAGTAGATTACAAGAACATCGACATCACGGCCCACCCGCGCCTCGGCAAAAAGGCCGACGAGTTCCAGGGTGAGTGGGATAAGTTCAAGCTGTGGGACCTCAAGATGAAGAATCCGGAGCCCCTGTTCCGCGCCTACTCCATGGCCAACCACCCCGCCGAAGGCAACATCGTGATGCTCAACATCCGCATTGCCACTCCGCCGTGGGACCGCGCCAAAGGCGGATGGATGGACGTGAACCCCGGCGTGTGTTCTTCGTACATTTTCAACCTCAAGCCGGGCGACAAGGTGATGGTTTCGGGTCCCTACGGAGAATTCCACATCAAGGAGACCGACGCCGAAATGATTTACATTGGCGGCGGAGCCGGAATGGCACCGATGCGTTCGCACCTGTTCCACCTGTTCCACACGCTCAAGACCGGCCGCAAGGTGTCGTACTGGTACGGCGGTCGTTCGCGCCGCGAGCTGTTCTACATCGACGACTTCCGTCAGATTGAAGCGCAGTTCCCGAACTTCAAGTTTCACTTGGTGCTCAGCGAGCCGCTTCCTGAAGACAACTGGACGGCGAAGACGAGCATGGAAAGCGACGGCGACGGCTTCGTAGGCTTTGTGCACCAGGCGCTCATCGACAACTACTTGTCGAAGCACGACGCGCCCGAAGACATTGAGTTTTACTTCTGCGGACCGCCCATGATGAACGCGGCCGTCCTCAAGATGGTCGACGACTTCGGTGTTCCCCCCGAAAACGTTGCATTCGATGACTTTGGAGGTTAATCTCCCCGAAAAGGGCGCCTTAGGGCGCTTTTTTTTGGCTTGTACCGCAGTCGTTACGGCGTCCTGTGCGCCCGAAACTACCGAGCTGTTTGCCGAGGGCGAAGCCCAGGGTACCACTTTTATCGTGCGCGCTTACGGCGATTCCCTAGATGCCACCCAAGACGACATCGCCCGATGGCTCGCCGCCTACAACCGGGCGGCCTCGGCTTGGGACCCCCAGTCTGAACTTTCGGTGCTGAACGCCGGCGGCGAAGTGCAGCCGTCCGCGATCATTAGCGACCTTTTGCTGGTTGCCGAGGCCTTGCGGACCGCAACCGACTCCGTCGTCGAGCCCGCGCTGGAACCCGTGCTTCAGGCCTGGGGCTTTTCGGTGGGCGCCAACCTCCTGCCTACGGCCGAGGGGTCTGGTCGCGACTCGGCGATCGTCGATTCCCTGCTCGCAAGGGTGCGTTGGGAGGCTCCGATTCGCGCGGACCGCGGGGGGCTGCGGCTTCCCCGACCCTTGAACGTCAATGCTTTTGCGCAGGGCCATTCGGTGGACCTGCTTGTCGATTCCCTTAGGGCCCACGGGGCCACGGCCGCCTTTGTGGAGGTGGGCGGAGAGGTCCGCGCCTTTGGACGCAAGCCCAACGGTGACGCCTTCACGGTGGGTATTGAAAAGCCCCTCACCTCAGGCGACCGCAACCTGCAGCTCACCTTGGAACTTGAAGACCGCGCGCTTGCTACTTCGGGCAACTACCGCAAGTTTCAAACCGATCCGCGGACGGGTGAAAAATACGGGCATAGCCTGAACCCCCAAACGGGATGGCCGGCGCGCACCGATTTGCTCAGCGCAACCCTCATTGGCCCTACGTGCGTGGAGGCCGACGCGTTTGCCACGATGTCCATGATTCGGGGTTTGGAATGGACCAAGTCCTGGCTCGCCCGACACCCCGAGTGGGACGCCGTCTTAATTTACAGCGACGCTCAGGGCGGGTACCGCGTATTTGATTCTCGGTCGGCCTACTGATTGGCGCACTGTTCGCTCGGCGTTTTTCCGCACAGCGAACAGGTTTCTCCTTCTTGGTTTAAAAACGGACTTTGCGAGGCGCAGGTGCCCTCGAATTTTCCGTCTTTTTTGCCCCAGATTTTAATAGCCATACCCAGCATGCCCAAGCCCAGCAGGCCGGCCACGATGAGGGTGAGTTTAAGGAGTTCCATAGCGCTGCAAAGGTACGACGCGACCGCGTCGCTTACGCCGTGGGCGACGCGGCAATCAGGTTGACTTCCATCTCGAGGGCGACCCCAAATGCACGGAGGACGTCGGCCTGTACCTGCTGGGCCACCTGAACCAGCTCTGCGGCAGTTGCGCCGCCATAGTTCACTAGAACCAGGGCTTGCTTGGCGTGCATTCCGGCGTTGCCCAGGCGCTTGCCCTTCCAGCCGGCGTGCTCGATCAGCCAGCCTGCGGCGAGCTTCACGCGACCGTCGGCCTGGGGATACTGTGGCAGGCTGGGGTGGGCGGCGGCGAGCGCGGCGGCCACTGGTGCTTCGACGCTCGGGTTCTTGAAAAACGAACCAGAATTTCCCAGCTCCGCCGGATTCGGCAGCTTGCTCTGGCGGATGGCGATCACGGCGTCGGCAATGCTCCGCAGGGAGGGCTCGCGACCGGCGGCGGCCAATTCTTCGGCCACCGACCCGTAGTGCGTCAACAGCTCGTGGTCTCGGGTCGTCAGCCGGAACTGAACCGACAGGATCACGCCTTGGTCTTTGAGCGCGCCTTTGAACACGCTGTCGCGGTACCCAAACGCGCATTCGGCGTTGCTGAATTCTTCGACCACGCCGTCTTCCCACCACATCCACCGCAGCGAATGGAGGCAGTCTTTGGTTTCTACCCCGTAGGCGCCCACGTTTTGGACCGGAGCGGTCCCGACGAGTCCCGGAATCAGCGACATGTTTTGCAGTCCGCCCCAACCGCGGTCGACCGTCCACTGCACGAATTCGTGCCAGTTTTCGCCCGCAGCCGCCTCGACGACCACATAGCCGTCGCCTTCTTCTACGACACGCCGGCCGGTCCACGCCACCCGCGCAACTGATCCCTTGAGGTCGCCCGACAGCAGCATGTTGGATCCGCCGCCCAGCAGCAGCGCGTGGGCAGCATATCCTTTGGGGTCGTCGAGGTACTCCACGAGGTCCATTTCAGACTCCAAGTGGTAAAGGCGCTCGGCCGTGACGTCCAGGCCAAACGTATTGTAGGGCTTCAGCGAAGCGTGGCGTTCGATGCGCACGGCCTAGGCAGTTCGGCCTGGGTAGGCGGCTAAACCGAGCTCGAGCACGTCCATGGCGCGTTCGAGGTCGCTCTGCTTGAGCACATAAGCGAGGCGCACCTGCTGCTTGCCCAGCGAGCGCGCGGAGTAAAATCCGGCGGCAGGGGCCATCATCACCGTTTCGCCTTGGTGCGCGAATTCCTCGAGCATCCAGCGGCAAAAGGCTTCGGCGTCGTCCACGGGAAGCTGGGCTACGGCATAAAATGCTCCGCGCGGCGTAGGGCAAAACACCCCGGGGATGGCGTTCAGCCGCTTCACCAGCGTGTCGCGTCGGGCGCGGTACTCGGCGTTGACCGCTTCAAAGTAGCTGGCGGGAGTGGCCAAGGCCGCCTCGGCCGCAATTTGCTCGTAGGTTGGCGGCGACAACCGAGCCTGTGCAAACTTGAGTGCGGTGCCCATCAGCTCGGCGTTCTTGCTGACCATGCAGCCGATGCGTGCGCCGCACATGCTGTAGCGCTTCGACACGCTGTCGATGAGCACGGCGTGCTGCTCGAGTCCGGCCAACGAGAGCACCGAAATGGCCTCGGCCCCGTCGTACACAAATTCGCGGTAGACCTCGTCGGCAATCACAAACAAATCGTGCTTCAGCGCCATGTCGCGCAGCGCTTCGAGCTCGTCGCGTCGGTACACGTAGCCTGTGGGGTTTCCGGGATTGCACACCAGCACGGCCTTGGTGCGCGGAGTGATCACGGCTTCGAGCGCCGAAATAGGGGGAAGGGCAAAGCCTGACTCGATGCTGCTGGGCACCGACACTACCTTGGCGCCGAGGGCTTGAGCAAATCCAAAGTAGTTCGCATAGTAGGGTTCGGGAATGATCACCTCGTCGCCCGGGTCGAGCATGCTTCCCATGGCAAACGAGAGCGCTTCAGAGCCTCCGGTGGTTACGATTACGTCGTTGGCCTCTACGTTCAAGCCGATGCCTTGGTAGTAGCTCGCGAGCCCCTTTCGGTAGCTTGCAAAGCCTGGGGACGGACTGTATTCAAGAACCCTAAGGTTGCTGCCTTTCACGGCTTCGAGGGCCGCGGCAGGGCTCTCGATGTCGGGTTGACCGATGTTGAGGTAGTAAATCTTGGTTCCGCGCTGCACGGCGGCGTCGGCGAGGGGAGCGAGCTTGCGAATCGGCGATTCAGGCATGTGCTGCCCGCGAGAAGAAATCTTCGGCATAATGGTGGCAAAGGTCACAAAAAAACCCGCAGCG
The DNA here is from genome assembly GCA_005786915.1 of Bacteroidota bacterium. Lineage (GTDB taxonomy): Bacteria > Bacteroidota > Bacteroidia > Flavobacteriales > Schleiferiaceae > TMED14. Next base: position 16,586 of record SYCM01000070.1, read on the forward strand.
GCAGGCTGCGGGTTGAAAACTTTAGCGGACCTCGAGCTTACTTGCTCACCTTAGAACTGCCGGTCGTGTTCACCGGAGTCGTGGGCTGGGCCGGAGCGTCTTCCACGTTGCCCTTAATGGTCAACACCTTGGTCGGCGTAGCGGCGTTGCTGGTCACGGTAACCGTCTTTTGGAAGGCACCGACGCGCTGCGTGTCGTACTTCACCTTGATTGAGGCTTTTTCGCCTGGAGCAATCGGGGTTTTGGGCCAAACCGGCACCGTGCAGCCGCACGAGCCAACGCAGTTGGTGATGATCAAGGGCTCTTTGCCGGTGTTTTTGAACACGAACTCGCGCTCGCCGTTGGCGGCTTTTTTAACGGTACCGTAATCAATAGTCTCTTGACTGAACGTGATTTGGGGAGCGTTGGCGTCTTGACCAAAGGCAAACGTGCTGGCCAGAACTACGGCGGCGGCGGTGAAAAAGTGCTTCATTGTGTATTTAAATTTTTGGTGTTGACGAATCAAGCAGGGGCAAATGTAACCGATGCAGCCGAACGAACGCAAAAAAAATGCCACAAGGTTACCTTTGCGGTCCCTATGGAAATTCCTTCGCAGTATGCTCCCCGCCAGGTTGAACAACGCTGGTACCAAACTTGGCTCAAGCACAAGGCTTTTGCTTCGACTCCGGACCACCGTCCGGCCTACACGATTGTAATTCCGCCGCCCAACGTCACGGGGGTGCTGCACATGGGGCACATGCTCAACAACACCATTCAAGACGTCTTGGTCCGCCGGGCCCGCATGCGCGGATTCAATGCGTGCTGGGTGCCGGGTACCGACCACGCTTCGATTGCGACCGAAGCCAAGGTGGTGCAGAAGCTCCGCGCCGAGGGAATTAAAAAGTCGGACCTCAGCCGCGACGCCTTTTTGGAGCACGCCTGGGGATGGACGCACAAGCACGGCGGAATCATTCTCGACCAACTCAAGGAACTCGGAGCGAGCTGCGACTGGGACCGCAACGCCTTCACTATGGATGAGGTGCGCAGCGACAGCGTCTACCACGTGTTTGCCGATTTGCACGCCAAGGGCTACATCTACCGCGGGCTCCGCATGGTGCACTGGGATCCCGAGGCCAAAACCTCGCTGTCGGACGAAGAGGTCATTCACAAGGACCTCAACGCCACGCTGTACTACGTGAAGTACGAGGTGGTTGAGAAACCCGGAACCTTTTTGACCGTCGCCACCTCACGCCCCGAAACCATCATGGGCGACGTAGCCGTGGCCGTCAACCCCAAAGACGAGCGCTACACCGCGCTGCACGGCATGCACGTTCGGGTTCCGATTGGCGGACGCGAGGTGCCCATCATCCTCGACGACTACGTCACGACCGATTTCGGAACCGGCTGCCTCAAGGTGACTCCGGCCCACGACTGGAACGACTACGCCATCGGCCAAAAGCACGGCCTCGAGGTGCTCGACGTGCTGAACGAAGACGGAACCCTGAGCGTTCACGGCCTCGAGTACGCCGGCATGGAGCGCTTTGCCGCCCGCAAGAAGGTCGCCGAAGACCTCAAGGCCCGCGGATTCCTAGCCAAAACCGAAGAATACGCGTCGACTGTAGGCACCAGCGAGCGCACCGGCGCCGTGGTAGAGCCCCGCCTGTCGCTTCAGTGGTGGGTGCGCATGCCCGAGCTGGCCAAGCCCGCGCTCGATGCGGTGATGTCTGACGAGATTCAGCTGATTCCCGAGAAGTTCAAGAACACCTACCGCCAC
>SYCM01000071.1 GCA_005786915.1 Bacteroidota bacterium
CGGGGGCGAAGTTCGGGCAGGTGGTGCGGGCTGTGGAGGCTGCGGCCGTCGTACACCATTGCTTCGTACACCTCGTCGCTCAGGATCAGAGCCTCTTCGGGGATAAGGGCCGACAGGCGCTCCCAATCTGGGCGGTCCCACAGCATACCGGTGGGGTTGTGCGGCGTGTTCACCACTATGGCCCGGGTGCGCGGACTTGCCTTCGCCGCCAGCAACTCCCAGTCGACCTCAAAGCCCTCGGGGCCCAGCCGAAGCGAGACGCCCACGGGCGTTCCGCCCGCAGCCAGCACGGCCGGCCGGTAGCAGTCGTAGGCGGGCTCGAGCAGAAGGACGTCGTCGCCGGGCCGCACCAGGGCCTGAAGCGCCGAAAAAAGTCCGAGGGTGGCGCCGGGCACCACCGTTACCTCCCCCTCGCTCTGGTAGGACAGGCCGTTCCGGCGAAACTGATCCTCGGCGATGGCCTCGCGCAGCCCCAGGAGGCCAGGCATGGGCGCGTACTGGGCAGATTCAGAGCGAAGCGCGTCGGCAAACGCCGCCAAAAGCTCAGGATCAGGACCAAATTCTGGAAAGCCTTGGGCCAAATTAAGCGCGCCGTGCTCCTGCGCCCAGGCGGTCATCGTCGAAAAAATGCTGGGGCCAAAATCAGGTATCATCCGCGAAGGTCCGACGGGGTGAACGCCAAGGGGAGCAGGTCTCGGGCGTCGGCCAGCAGCCACACGTCGCCTTCTTCGGCGGCCATAATCAGCTCCAGCGGCGATTGCTGGCGGGCGTGCTGTTCCATTAGGGCCTGTCTGCACATCCCACAGGGCGCCAAGGGGACTTTGGCGGGCCCCGACGGCGGACGGTAGGCGACGGCCATAGCCGTTACCGCTTCGCCGGGGGCGATGCTGCTGGCCGCACTAAGGGCCACCCGCTCGGCGCAGATGCCCACTGGGTACGAGGCGTTTTCTTGGTTGGTGCCCACGACCACCGTGTCGTTGGCCAGGCGAACGGCGGCGGCGACGCGAAATCCAGAATAGGGCGCATGGGCCTGGTCCAACGCCGCGAGCGCCGCGTCGAGCAAGGCTCTGCGGGCGGGATCCACAGCGTGCCGGGGCACTTCGTCGAGGAGCAGTTCCAACTTCATACCTCAAACCTAATGCGAATTAGGCCATCCTGCGGCATGTCAGCCCTGGTTGCGGACCATGCTCGCGTGCAGTTCGAGCTGGTTCCGTGTCCGCACCCAGTTGTGGCCGGGGTAGGATTCGGGGTAGTAGCCCGCTCCTGATGCCGCGTCGCCGGCAAAGCGAAGCGCCTGGATCCACGTGAGGTAGGCGGGCATGGCGCGAACCTGCTCCGCGCGGGCTTCGGCGGCCCGAAATTCGCCGGCATAGCCCTCCCAAAGCGCTTCAAACACCTTTGGATCCAGGTCGTTGCCTTTGGGGTCGTCTTCGTCGCGGAGCGCCGCTGCGCTGCGCACCAAATCACCAAAATCGCTGCCCAGGTACCCCGGCTGAAGCGTGTCCAAGTCGACCGCCCGAAGGCCCTCTTCGCCCAAAAGCACGTTGCTCCGCTTGGCGTCGTGGTGCTGCACCGCGGGCATCAGGCGGGCTTCTAGGGACTGGTAGGGCTGGGACCAGGCCTCCAGTTCGAGGGCGAGGTCGGCATAGGCTTGCGGAACCTGATTGCGCACCGCGACCCATTGCGCGGACCGGATCCGCGCGCTGTGAAAGTCGGGCAAGACGCAGGCCCACGGCTGGGGTGCCCGGTTGAGTTCGGCGTTGAAGCGGCCCCAAAAGGCCCCGAGCTCGTGCGGCGTGGCTTCCCGCGTTCCCGCGTCCACCCACCGAAAAATCCGCCACGCCTCCGAACTGTGCACGGCGCCGTCCCGGCGGCGTTCGGGCGTTACGGCGAAGCGCGAGGCCGAAGAATCCGCCACGAGCCTGAGGTTGTGCTCGATGGCTTCCAGGTTGGCAAACACGCTGCGGTTCACCTGCTGCACGAAGCGAGCGCTCCCGTCGTCCCAGGTCGCGCAAAAACTCGCGTTGATCAAGCCGCCAGATATCGGACGCAGCGCACGGGGCGCAGTCAGTCCCCAATCCGCCCAATCAATACTGATCATTCAGTCCAAAAACTGGGGCGCGCGCGACCCAGGCGCCGCGGGTAAAATCGGGAATTGCCTGCGGAGCCGACCCCTCAGCAATCGACTTTTCGCTCAACGGGGTGATCGAATACCACGTGGCCAGATCGTACACGTCCATCGGGAAGGGCTCCCGGCGCTTCAGGCATTCCACGAACGCGTGGTCGACAAAAAAGTCCATGCCTCCGTGCCCGGCGCCCGCCGCAGATGCCGCATAGCGGGCCCAAAGCGGGTGGTCGTTTGCCGCGAGAATTTCTTGGGTGTTGGCCCAGCGGTGGCTGTGCTTCATCGAATCCTCGAAGTAAATGTGGCCTTGGTCGAGTCCGCCCCAGCCGAAATCCTGCCAAATCCCCCGGGTGCCCTGAACGCGGAACCCCAAATTGTAGGGCCTCTGAAGCGACGTGTCGTGGGTGAGCAAAATCGTTTCACCGTGGGCGCAGGCAATCGTAGTCGTCACCACGTCGCCGCAGGCAAACTCCACTTGGGCGTTGGGGTGGTCGGCGCCTCCTTGGCGCACCACGTAGTCGTGCAGTCCCCGGGCTTTGCTCGACATCGACGTGAGGTGGGTGAGGCGGTTGCCCCGATTGATGTCCATCATCACGGCCACCGGCCCCAGTCCGTGGGTCGGGTAAAGTTCCCCGTTGCGCTTCACGTAATGGTCGGTACGCCACTGCGATTCGCTGTAGCCCTTCTCAGCGCCAAATTCCACGCCTTTGCCGTAGGGCGACTTGCCGTCGTTGAACAGCACGCCGCGCAGGTCGTGCTGATAGCCTCCTTGGCCGTGCACTAATTCGCCGAACATTCCCTGGCGGACCATGTGGAGGACCGCCATTACGTCGCGCCGGTAGCACACGTTTTCCAGGGCCATCAGCGGCGTTCCGGTGCGCTCGCTCGCGTCGACGAGGTCCCAGCATTCCTGGACGCTGAGGGCGCCGCCCACCTCCATGGCCACCGCAACCTTGGCCTCAAGTGCGGCCAGACCGTGGGCCCGGTGCCATTCCCAAGGGCTGCTGACGAACACGGCGTCCAGGCGTTCGCGTTCGAGCATGCGCAGGTAGTCGTGCGGACCCTCGGCATACACTTTGGGCTTGGTTTTGCCTGCCTTGCGGACCAGTTCCAGGGCTTGCTCCATCATGTGCGCTTGCGGATCGGCCAAGGCGACCACCTCGACGTCGCTGCGCTGCAGCATCAGTTCAAGGTGGTTTTGCCCGCGCAATCCGGTGGCAATGAATCCGATCCGAAGCCGGTCGCGGCCCAGATCGGTCCATCCGTAGGCCAAAGAGGGGAGGAGTGCGGCCCCCGCGGTAGCCAGGCCGGTGGTGCGCAAAAAACTTCTGCGGTTCATAAGTGGTCCATTTTACGTTGAGAAAAGTACGCCTGAACCCGGTCAAGATCCTGGGCATAAGTCAGGCCGAGCCACTCGCTTCCCCTGGGGTCAACGGCGACGGAAATCCCGTTGCGCAGTCCAACTTCTATGGCTTCAGGGATTCCGAATTCGCCTGGATTTTGGGCCGCCGAAGGCCACCAGTCCAAGGTGCTTGCCTGAAGCACCCACGCGTTCATCGAGACGGGCGGATCCTGAAGCCGTTCCGCGTCTGCGGGTTCCAGCCCGAAATGCTCGACGATTCCGGTGAGGAAGGACGATCGGTCGACCTGGAGGATCGCCCGGTTCACCGGGCCGTGCCGGCTGCAGACTTTTGATAGGGGGTAGGCTAGGGCTGCGTTCGTGCCAACCTCCACCCACGACCTGCCCGACTCCCAAAGGCCTCCGTAGTAGTCGTCGGCATTGCCCACCATCACCGAATCGGCCCCCAGCGCTACGGCGCGGCTCAAGCCGAGCCGCAGGGCGTCTGCGGTGCCCCTTGCGGCATCTTGGATCACAAAAAACACGGGGATCGGCCAGGATTTTGCCGTCCATAACGGCAGGTGCTCCTCCCGCACGACGAGCACCGCGGCACGAGCGCCCGCCTGCGCCGCGTCGCCCACACTGAACTGGGCCAAGCACGCCCCCGAAGGATGTACCGCAGCGAGTTGCTTGGGTCCGCCAAAGCGGGTGCCCTGGCCGGCGGCAAGCAGTACCAGCATGAAGCGGGCCGTCACCAACGGAAGCGATTTACATTAAAATAACCTATGCCCACCATAAGAAAAGCTTGTGGAGAAAATGTCCTTAAGGGAACTAACATTGTCATTAAATCACCATGGTTCGGGTAGCCATCAGGTCATCCATGAACCGAATTTAACGACAACCTCATGCATTTAATTCATAAAAAATTCTCGGTGTTCGCATTGGCGCTCGTCGGGCTGCTCTCCGCGTGCTCCGGCGGCTCGGGCGAAATCCACACGGTGGAGCTGAGCAACGCAGAAGTGGTGCTCGAAGGTCCTTTGTTTGCGGGCCCCAATCAGGGTCAATATGCCTTCGCCGTCGACTTGGCCAGCGAGTTGGGCGATCAGTACCACGAAGGAATGCAAATCAAAACGGCACGCCTGAAATCAGCCGAAGTCGTCGTCACGGACAGCTTGGGCATGGACCAACTGAATTCCTTCGTGCTTTCGCTCGCCAGCGACAACCCTGAGGTTTCTATGCTCGAAGTGGCCTTCAAAAACCCATTGCCCAAGGAATCGGCCACCGTGGCCCTGGACTTGGCGCCTGAAGCGGAACTTGACGCGCTGCTCCGCGAAGGAACCGTGTACTTGGTCCTGGACGCCGACCTCGCCGAGGACCTCCTCGAGGGAAGCCGCACCTTCCGCGTAAACCTCTCTTTTGAATTGACTGCCAAATAAATCCTGCTATGTTTCGAAAAATTGCCCTTTGGACCGCTTCCGCACTGATCGCGTTTACGTCCCTCCATTTTGACCTTCAAGAAGCTCCGGGCGACAAGCTCGTGGGCGTTTGGGAACCCAGCAACGGCCGCGCCCGCGTGAAAATTGACCGAATCGGCACCAAGTACTACGGCCGAATCGTATGGTTGATTGAGCCGAACGACCCCGAAACGGGCCTGCCCAAAACCGACAAAAACAACCCAGACCCGGCCCTGCAAAAAGTTCCGCTCAAAGGCTACCGCATGCTCAAGGATTTTGTGTACCAGCCCGACGGCACATGGTCTGAGGGAACCATTTACGACCCATTGAACGGCAGCACCTACAACTGCGTGATCAAGATGAAGGACAAGAACACCCTTGAGATTCGCGGGTACATCGGCGTTCAGGCCCTCGGGCGTACCGACGTATGGAAGCGTTTGGCGGTTCAACCCTCTAAAAAATGAGCATGCTTCGAAGTTCCCTTGCGCTTCTGGCGGTCAGTTTGGCCGCCGGAGCGCTTCAGGCTCAAACCGACACGAGTGCGAACGAAGACTACAGCATGTACGACAACCTGGGGTTTGCCGACTCTGGGGCCAAACGCTACTGCAGTCCAAAAATTGAGGGTTTAAGTCCCGCGAAGCTCATTTCTTTAGGCTACGACGTTCAGGGCCCCTACGCCCTGGCGGCCGGTGACCTTTTGGCGTCCGACGGCAGCACCGTCCTAGGCCAAACGGCTCAAGTGCGGGCTACCCACGGAATTCGGGCGGCATTCAACATTCCGGTGGTATCTAAAACCCATCTGGTTTGGCAGATGGGAGCGAACTACTGGGCATCCAACTACACCTACGCCGACGAGGTCAACGCGACGTCCCATCCGCTTCACCAAAGCCTTTCGGAACACGGATTGCGTACGGCAGGCGTGAGCACCACCGTCTTCAAGCCCTTGGACAGCAAGCGCTTCGTGCTGTTTCAAGGTAGTGCCGACTTAAGCGGATCCTACGGAATTGGCCTAATGCCTGCCGACTACCTGAAGTACTCGGCTGCGTTGATTTACGGCAAACGCCCCACCGAAAAAAAACAGTGGGGAGTTGGGGTTGCGCGGACCTACCGAGTGGGTGAATTGAACTACATTCCAGTGATTTTGTACAATTCCACCGACGCTTTGAACAAGTGGGGCGCTGAAGTGCTTTTTCCAGCACGTGCGCACGTTCGAAGGACTATTAATCCGCGAAACATGCTTTTTGCGGGCTACGAGTTGGAAGGTCAGTCGTTTCGCCTTTGGCAGAACCCAGGAAGCGGATTTGATCTTCGCAAAGAAGATCTTGAAATTCGCCGAGGCGAGGCCCGCCTTCGCGTAGTTTATGAGTGTTCGCTCAAGGACTTTATCTGGTTGTCGGTTCAGGCGGGCTACCGGGTGAATGCGCGCTACGACGTCGATCGTTTGGTGGGCGGACGCGAAATCTATCGTGCCTTTGGGCTGCTCCGCGACGACGCCTACGCCCAAGTAAACGGACTTGGGAATCCGCTCTACTTCAACGTGAGTTTGAACCTCGTCAGTCCCTAAACGAAACGGGCCGAAACGCAAAAGCCCCGCCGTTTGGCGGGGCTTTTTTGTTCGAAGTCCTAACTCAATTAAAGAGCCGGAGTCGCAACTACCGTGAAGGTGATGGTGATGTCGTCCGAAAGAACGTAGTCCTTTACGAAGTGCTTCCAGCTTACGCCGTGCTTTTGGCGGTCGAAAACCAAGGTTCCGGTGAAGGTGGCACCTGATTCAGAAACCTGAAGGTTGCTGATTTCCAGCTGCTCGTCAACCGTTACTCCTTTTACCGTGAGTTTGCCGTTCACCTTGTCTAGGCCTTCAGCGCTTACCACTTCAAACGTGGCCGTCGGGAACGAATCCAAGCCAAAGAAGTCGTCGGTAGCCAAGTGGGCCACGAGATCCGTAGCGCGACCGCCGTCTTGATCCTTGTACGAAGCGCTGTCGGTCGGCCAAATGCTGGTCATGTCGATGGTGAAGGTTCCGCCTACAATTTGGCTGTCGGCAACTTCAACCGTGCCTGAAGCAAGTTTTACCGTTCCGTTGTGGCCGTACACGCCCACGACTTCACCTTTCCATTCTACGTTCGAGGCAGCAACGTCCACCGTGTATGAGGTAGAAGCGGCAACTTCGGTTTCTTCGGCTTTGTTGGAGCACGATGCGGCAACGACCGCGAGGGCAGCAGCAGCGATAAATGATTTGTTCATGTGAATTAGTGTGTTTTTTGTTTGTGACTGCAAATATATGTGGTTAAACATCTAAAACAATGGTTAAACACCTTGTTGTGCGAAAATCGGTTCAGGATTCGCGGCGGAACACGCGCCGCTCCATCCAAATCGTACCGTAAGGAATCAGGGAAGCCACCCCAAAACCAAGGACTCGAGCAACGGGCCAACGCTCCGCATACCAAACAGCGGCGAGTAGCCCGCAGAAGGCCAAAAACAAGGCTCCGTGGGCCATGCCCACCCATTGATTGGGCCATAAAATCCCCAGGCCGTACTTCAGGGGCATCGTCGCCCCAAAGGCCAAATAGCTAATTCCTTCGGCGACGGCGACGCCCCTAAAAAGCTGAACTAATCCCGAATGCGGTTGCTTATTTTCCAATGCAAAATGAACTAAAAATGGATCCCAGTAGGTCGTCGGCCGTGATTTCGCCGGTGATGCTGCCCAGGTGCCGCAAGGCCTCCCGCAGGTCGTAGGCGACCAATTCGCCGCTGGTCTGGGCCTCGAGGCTTGCCCGCACGCGCGCCATGGCCTCCAAGCTCAACCGAAGGGCTTCGGCGTGACGGGCGTTCGCAATCAGCACGTTTCCTTGGGGCTCACCCGATCGAACCTGGGCCAGCAGTTGGGCTTCGAGCGCCGCCAGGTCTTGATCGTCCGGTCCAAGCTCGAGGTGTGCGGGGTAGTGGTCCGTTTGCACGTCCGACCATAGGTCGCGCTTGGTGAGTAAGACAAGGCGTTTGGCCTGTGGATTTTCGCGCGCCACCTCGTCCACCAACGCTTGAGCTTCGGGCGCAGACGTCGCTAGCGGATCCACCAACAGCAAGGCAATGTGGGCTTCGCGCAGCTTGGCCCAGGAGCGTTGAATGCCCATTTGCTCGACTTCGTCGTGGGTAGCGCGAATTCCGGCGGTATCAATTAAGCGAAATACATAGTCGTCCAAGCGAAACCGCTCTTCGACGCTGTCACGGGTGGTTCCCGGTACCGAGCTCACCAGAGCCCGATCGTCGCGGAGCAGTCGGTTGAGGAGGGTGCTTTTTCCGGCGTTCGGCGCGCCCAACAGCACCAAGGGAATGCCCTCGCGGATCGCTTGACCGTGCCTAAAGCTGTCGTGCATGCGGGTGCACTCCGCCGTGATCTGCTGAAGGACGTCAAGCAGTTGGTCGCGTTGTGCGAACTCGACGTCCTCGTCGACAAAGTCCAGCTCGAGCTCGATGAGTCCCGCAAAGTCCGTGAGCTGCTGCCGCAGTTCGTGAAGCTTGCGCGACACGCTGCCTTTGAGTTGCTTGAGCGCCAGCTCGTGGCCCGCGCGCGATTCGGCCGCAATCAGGTCTCCGACCGCCTCGGCCTGGGCGAGGTCGAGTTTTCCGTGGGCAAAAGCGCGCTGGGTAAATTCGCCCGGTAATGCCAGGGTGGCCCCCGCGTGAATCAGTGCGTGCAGTGCTTCCTCGGCGATGTAGGGCGATCCGTGCAGCCCAAATTCCACGACGTCTTCGCCGGTAAACGACGCCGGTCCCTGAAACCACGTGGCCAGGCCTTGGTCCAATTCGTCCCCGCTCGCCGACCTAAAGCTGCCCAAGATGACCTTGCGCGGAACCCATTCCGCCTTCGCCGCAAACACCTTTTGGGCGACGGCCAACGCGTCGGGCCCCGAAACGCGAATTACGTTCAAGGCGCCCAGTCCGCGGGCGGTGGCCAAAGCCGCTATGGTCGTTGAAATCACGGAGCAAAGATACCGTCTTCGGCACAGGCTTTGCGGAAGAAGCTGGCGTGAAACCGTACACCTTTTTGGGGCATTTGGCCCTCATCCTCGGCTTGGCATCGTGCCGGGTAGACCAGGCCATCGAAGCCGAAGATAGCTGGTTTTACAGCCGCCGACCCACGCAAAATGTGGTTACCCCGGTCGGCGCCGACACCCTTCACTGGACGCAGGTGGGAACCGGAACTGATACCCTCGTGCTCGTGCACGGATTTGGACCTTATCCGACCGTGCAGTGGCAGCCCGTAGTGTGGAAGTACAGCGACACCAAAACAATTCTGGTCGTCGACCTCCTCGGTTTTGGACAGAGCACTTCGCCCGATTCCACCGTGCGCGTTTCGCAGCAGGTTGCGGCGCTCAAGTCGGCGCTGGACGCCCACGGCATCGCCCGGATCCACCTCGTAGGGCATTCCTACGGGGGCATGGTCAGCACCCTGTTTGCCAGCCAGTATCCCGAACGGGTGCGGTCCCTCGTACTCATTGATCCGCTGCACCGCCATTTCGAACTGAAGCACCTCGATAGTTTGCAGCGCGCATGGGGTCGCCCGATTGAGGAGGTGCTGCTCCCTCGGGACGTGGAGAGCTACGACGCTATGATGGAGGTAAGCGTGTACGATCCGTTTTTTCTGCCGGCGTTCATGAAGCAGCAGGTCCTCGAGACCATTTATCGAGAGAACATCCAGCAGCGCGAATCCATGCTTCGCGCGGTGCGTCAAGATGAAGCGTGGATTCGGGAGCAGGCCAAGGGCTCCGCAGTGCCGACGCTGCTGATTTGGGGCGCGCAAGACGCGTTGTTCCCGCCGCAGGGCGCGGGGCAATTGGCACAGGACTTCCCGCGCAGCCGCACAGTCCTCATCCCCAAGGCGGGCCACATTCCTCACATGGAGCGCCCGTTTGCCGTGCTGGATTCGCTTGAAGTGTTTTTCAGCGCCCAATCGCCCAAATAGCCGGTTCCTTGGCGTGCAATGCCTCGGGAACCCCTAGGGAGCGCCACGCGCGGACCGAGCGCCGATGCACCCACTCGTGGGGTCCGGTCAGACCCAGTCCCACGAACAGCTGGGTATCGGGCTGGAGCACTTGGCACAATTCGCTGAAAAGCTTCTCGTTGCGGTAGGGCGTTTCAATGAACCATTGGCTCTCGCCCTGCGCGGCGTCCCGTTCCATGCGTTGGAGCACTCCTTTGCGCGCCGAAGCATCGTGCGGTAGGTAGCCGTGAAACCGAAACTGCTGGCCGCCCAGTCCGCTTGCCATGAGTCCGAGCAAAATGGAAGAGGGTCCGGGCCACGCCACCACGGGAATTCCCTCGGCGTGGGCTTGCGCCACCACTTCGGCTCCCGGGTCGGCCATGCCGGGCGCGCCTGCATCCGAAATCAAGCCCATATCGTGCCCGCTGCGGCAGGCCGCGAGGGCCGACGAGGCATCATTGCCACCGTGCTTGGACCACGAGGTCAGCGTGAGGCGGCCCAAATCGCACTCGGGATCGATCGCCCTGAGCTGGGCTCGAGCGACTTTGGGCGTTTCGACAATCCAGCAGTCGATGCGCTGCACCAGTTCGCGCAGTTCCGCTCCCGACCAGCGGCTCGGATTCGCCAGCGGAACGGGCACGACGTGTAAGGTTCCTAGCTTCGCCATTGTTCCACCCAATTTCGGCAGGCTTCGCGCAGCAGCAGCGCAACGTGTTCAAATCCGTGTTCGCCGCCGTAGTAGGGGTCGGGCACCTCGCGTCCTTCGCCCGGAAACGAAGTTTCCAGCATCATCGAAACACGACCCTTGGCCTGCGACGGAGCGCGCCTCAGAACCTCAGTTAAGTTCGAGCGATCCATCACCAAAATGTGATCAAAATTCTCAAAATCAGCGTCAACGAGCGGCCGGGAAGTCTGATGTGCAATCGAGTGTCCCCACCTGCGTACCGACGCTTGAGATCGGGGATCGGGGGCCTCGCCCTGATGGGCTGAACTGATTCCCGCACTGTCGACGGTCCATCCGTGGTTGGGGCCAAGCTGCTCGAGGAGTTCCGCCTCCATGAGGCCTTGCGCCACTGGAGATCGGCAAATGTTGCCCAGGCACACCATGAGTACCCGGCGCGGCTTCATTAGGCGAGGGTGAGCTTCTTGCGGATGTCGTCGACGTAGGTCCGAAAGCGCTTGTCGGTTTCGGTCAAGTTGGACACCGTGCGGCAGGCGTGCAGCACCGTGGCGTGGTCCTTATTGCCGATTTGCGTGCCAATGGAGGCCAGCGAATTTTTGGTCAGCTGCTTGGCGAAGTACATGGTCAGCTGTCGCGCCTGTACGATTTCGCGCTTACGGGTTTTGCTGCGAAGCAGTTCCACCGGCATGTCGAAGTAGTCGCACACGACTTTTTGAATGAAGTCAATCGAAATTTCGCGGGTCGTATTCTTGACGAACTTGTCAATCATCGACTTGGCGAGTTCGACAGTGATGCGCTTGCGGTTCAGCGAAGACTGCGCCAGCAGCGAGATCAGCGCGCCTTCGAGCTCGCGAACGTTGTTCGTGATGGAATAGGCGAGGTACTCAATGACGTCGTCGGGCATCTCAATGCCGTCGGCGTACAGCTTTTGCCGCAAAATAGCCATGCGCGTCTCGAGGTCGGGGCGCTGCAAGTCCGCTGAAAGGCCCCACTTAAACCGCGACAGCAAGCGCTGCTCCATGCCCTGCAGGTCAACCGGAGCGCGGTCCGACGTGAGGATGATCTGCTTGCCCTGCTGGTGCAAGTGATTGAAAATCTCAAAAAAGACGTCTTGGGTCTTCTCTTTGCCGCTGAACGAGTGCACGTCGTCCATGATCAGCACGTCGATGAGCTGGTAGAAGTGGACGAAGTCGTTCTTGGTGTTGTTTCGAATCGCGTCGATGAACTGCTGGGTAAAGCGCTCTGCGGAAACGTACAGAACCGTTTTCTCGGGGAAGCGATCCTTGATTTCAATGCCGATCGCGTGCGCCAGGTGGGTCTTGCCGAGGCCGTTGCTTCCGTACAGCAGCAAGGGATTGAACGAAGTTCCGCCCGGCTTTTGCGCTACCGCATACCCGGCGCTCCGAGCAAGACGGTTGCAGTCGCCTTCAATGAAGTTCTCAAAGCTGTAGTTAGGGTTCAGCTGCGACTCGATGTGCACCTTTTTCAGGCCCGGAATCACGAACGGATTCCGAATGCCGTCGTCTCCGATGCGCGCGGGAAGCGCTACTTGCGGATTCTCGATGGGTCCGCGGTTCGCCGAAGGTATATCCATGTTCGACGTTCCGAGGTGAGCGGACTCCTGGTCCATCACGATGGAGTAAACCAAACGTGCATCACTGCCCATTTCCTTGGTGATGGCTGATTTCAGGAGCTTCACGTAGTTGGCTTCGAGCCACTCGTACACGAATTTTGACGGCACCTGCAGGGTGATAACCTTACCTTGGAGCTTTACGGGCCGAATTGGCAGAAACCAGGTCTTGTATGCTTGAGGACTAATGTTGTCCTGCACATACGTCAGACAGTTTCTCCAGACGGCTTCAGCGGTGCGCTCCATCGTTGCGTTTAGGTTAGTAATTTGTGGTGCCGCACGGGAGGTGGATTTGGACTGAAAACCAGTCGAACTGCACTCCCCGTTTCGGACCACGAAGTTGTCAATTAATTCTGTTGAAAAAAGTTTCTGCACCTCTTGATTTACAAAAAGTTTTGTCGTTACTAATTTTATAACTACACCAAAAAAACGCCCGATAATTGTTTGTAAGTAATTGAAAATGAATACATAAATAGTCCATATAATGCTTGTTACAACATATAAATTAAGGGTCCGATACGCTGAAACCGACAAAATGGGCTATGCCTATTACGGGGTTTATTCGACGTACTTCGAAATTGCTCGGGTTGAAGCCTTAAGGTCCATAGGGCTGTCTTATGCCGAGATGGAAGCGGGCGGAATTATGCTCCCTGTTCGCGACGTGCAGATACGCTACCGGCGTCCGCTGAAGTACGACGAAGTGTTTACCGTGACGACGACAATAGCGTCGCTGCCCGAAGGAAGCCGTCTTCATTTCAGCTACCAAATACACAACGAGGCGGGCGAACTCTGCACTGAGGCCCAAACCACCTTGGTGTTTGCCGACACCCAAACGGGAAGGCCGATTGCGCCTCCGTCCGAATTTGTGGACTTGCTGGCGCCTTTGGTCAGGGAATGACGAGGACGCGTACGGCCTCCGCGGTGACGTAAACGCCTTGGGCGGGCAACGAGCCTCCGCGCACCAACCGCACTGGACGACCCAGTAAATCCCAAACCTCCAGCGCGTCGCGTTCTGGAAAAGGCCAAGCTTGCCCCGTGACGACGACCGCCGAACGCGGTTCGGCCCCAGCAAACTCATCATGGCCCATGCCCGGCGTCAGGATTTGCCAGGCCCCAAAGTCCAAGCGCAGCCCGTCGGAGTGGGCCCCGGCGTACTTCACCGTGTCGGCGTAAAGCACCGCCTGTGCAAACTGCGCGAAGCTGGTCGAACTCGACAAGCTATAGAGGGCCTCCATGACGAGTCCGTCCATCACCGCCCCGCCGAGGCGCTGGCGTCCGCGCACTAAGGCGTCGACCATCACGTTGGTATGGCTGTAGGGCCCAGTAAATACCAGGCCTGGATACATTTTTTGGGTGCTGTTTAGCGCGGACCGTCCGGACCAAAACGCATTGTGTCCGTCCCAGGTGAACACGTCGGCCCACCGATTGGGGCTCCATTCCAGGGACCAGGAAACCGCAAAGTAGTCGCAGATGGCCTCTTCCAATGCTTGGCGCTGAATCGAAATGTTGGTTCCCGGCGCGGCCCCGTAGCACATGGCGTGGCCGTATTCGTGCACGAGAACGTCGGGATCTTCGGCGTCGTCGACGCCCCCTTCACCAAAGTACAGTCGGGGCGGATTCGTGGCGTAGTCAAACGCGCTCTGGTCGGCGCCGCCGTAGGCGTTTACGTCCACCGGAATCGAGTAGGGGACCATGGCGCCGTACCCCAAAGACGTCATCCGCGCCTTCCAGGCCTGCAGGTGAAAAAGCGCGTTAATCATTTCAAATTCCGCGTCCGACCGGCTGAACAGGGCCGAGGGACTCGCGAGTACCGGTACCGTTACGGACGGCGGATCAAATTCCTGAATGCTCGCGGCGGCGTTCGCAAGCACAAACCCGCTTCCGTTCCAGGTGACCCGCACCGCGACCGTTTGGCGGAGGCTGTCCAGTACCGCCGCGTTGCCGTCGTTGCCGTCGACGTAGAGGCCCCCGTAGGGCACGTTGGCGCGGCTCAAGGGGTCGGGCGCAAACACCTTAGCCGTGATCAAGGTGTCTGCGCGGCGAATGAGGTCCAGCGAATCCAGAACCCTTCCTTGGGCATCGTACCAAAACCGCATGCGCTGCAGCGGATGTGCTTGGTAGCGGTCCGTGCGCAGCGCCGGAACCCATTGCTGGTCGCGCACCAGCCATACTCGATCGCTTCCTTCGCCCACAGGGTGCGGACCCGGGTGTACCTCGGGCA
>SYCM01000004.1 GCA_005786915.1 Bacteroidota bacterium
GCGGTCGACCGTCATGCGGTTCGGATTGTTCTTGGGGATGACACCTTCGAAATTGGGATACTTTCCGTCAATGAGTCGGCACACCAGAGTAACGCCGTCGTAGGTGAACTGCGCGTTTTGTTCGGTGTAGCGAATTTCGACGAGGTCGTCGTTGCTGCCCAGTGTGGCCTTCAGCAGATTCAACGGCTTTTTGGGCATGATGAATTCGGCGGTTTGCGGAGCGGCGAAGTCGCTTCGGCGGTAGCGCACCAGCTTGTGGGCGTCGGTGGCCACAAACGTGAGGCTTTCGGGAGTCAGCTGAAAAAACACGCCGCTCATCACCGGGCGCAGGTCGGCGTTGCCGGCGGCAAACAGGGTCTTGCCAATCGCGGTGCCGAGCACGTGGGCGGGGAGTTCCACCGTTACGGTGGCCGCTACCTCGGGAGCCTTGGGGTATTCAGCAGCGTCGACATAGGAAATCGCGTACTTGCCAAAATCGCTGCTTACTTCGAGGCTGTGGGCGCTCGGGTTGAACGTAAACGTCAACGGCTGCTCGGGAAAGCTCTTGACCGTGTCCAACAGCATGCGGGCAGGAATGGCCGCGGTAGCGCTACTTTCGGCCGACACTTCGAGCGTCGTGGTCATCGTGGTCTCTAGATCTGAGGCCGTGAGGGTGAGCTTGTTGGGTTCTAGAACCACTAGAAAGTGGTCCAAAATTGGGAGGGTATGGTTGGATTGAATGACACCCGAAACGGTCTGCAAAGCGCGGAGCAGTTGTCCGCTGGAAACGATGAACTTCATACTGCAAAGTAATTACCTCGAGGCACGCAAAGCGTGAGAACTTTTCAACAGGTGTTGAAGACCGAAGCGCTGCACAAGTACCATGCGCCCGTCGTCCAAAAAGCCATAAAACCTGTTGGGATCGAACTCGAGTGGCGCACCGTCCTCGGTCATGGCCTCGGGGTCGGGCGGAACGTGGTAAAGGTCCATGCGATTGCGGCTTCCGTCAGCCCGCAGCACGTCGACGCGAATGCGCGGAACAAGGGCTTTGAGGCTGTCTTGCTTGCCGTGGGCCAGGTCGCTCGGTATCACGACGCCCTCATACTGGCTCGAGGCCACCGCCTTCAGCAGAGCTTGTACGGCCATGCCGTCGGCCGGCGCTTTTTTGCCGTTTTGCTCGAGCGTCCAGCTTCCGCCCTGTTCGCGAACCGTATAACTCGCAGAAGAGGAGTCGGCGAAGCTCAGCTGGATGGAGGTCACGGGCTCGGTGCTCGACCAGAGAATGCGGTGCCGCCATAGGTCCTCCCTCAGGAAGAACCGGCTGCTCAAGAAGCCGTTAAATCCAGGAATGTGCACGGCCACTGGGCGTCCGAAGCCGTCGCGCAAAAAGTAGGTGCCGAGCATGTCGGGCGTTTCGGTGCCGACCGTGAACGACTTGAGGTTTTCTTCGCCGGCGAAGACGTCGACGTGGGTGCCGTAAGTCGACATGGCCGAAAGGATGTTGGCCGTGGCGGCGTCGGGAGCAAATCCCCGAAGGCGCACGCGGTAGAGGGTTTCGAGTAGGACCTCGATGGCGTCGGGCCGCACCGGATGGGCGCCGTTGATCAACCAAACGCCCGACTCGCGGGTGAGTACGGCGGTGTCGGGACTGCGGTTCCACAAGACGATGCGGTCAATTGAGGCGGTGTCGGCGACGGCAAAGTCATAGGCTTCGGGACTCAAGTCGTCGTGGCTTTGCGACTCGCGGAGGACCAAAAAAACCACAAGGCCCACCAAGGCGAGGCCCAAAATCACAGACCAGCGCAGGGCGGGAAGTTTGGATAGCTTCATAATTCAGATTGGGGACGGCCGAATCGGCGCTTGCGGAGGCGGCGGTACAGGGTGTGCAGAACGAGCACGAGGGCAATCGGCGCGACCGTATTTAGGGTTTGAAAGAAGACGGCGCGGGCGTCCACTTTGGGGCGGTCCAGCAGGCGCAGGCTGACGTCGCGGCCCCGCACCGAAATGAGTCCGCTGCCCTCGAGCAGGTAGTCCATCGCGTTCAGCAAAAAGTCGGAATTGCCAAACTGCTGGCCCGTGTACTGGTCGTAGCCGAGCGGCAGGGGCGCGCCCCGCGGAATGTCGCTCCGCACAATGTTGCGCTGGTTTTTGCCCAAGTCTCCGTCGCCCACGACGAGCAGTTTGGCGTCTTTGGCCGCAGCGGGCGGCGCGGGCAGCTCGGTTTTGGGCACCATGCGGTTGGCGTAGTAGGAGGGAAGTTCGCCCTCCAGGAGCACCGCGGTAGCGAGCGGACCCTCGGTGTAGAGGCTGCGCACGGGTTCGTTGTACAGCTCCGCCAGGCTCACTTGGGTGGGCGACGGGCGGCGGCGCGCGTAGGGCGAGGTTTGCAGGAGCACGGTTTTGGTGACGCCCGGGACGCGAATGGTGTCGAGGGTGGTACCGAACTCGTAGCGCACCGCGTTGAGGTTTTTCACAATCGGGTGTTCGGACTGCGGAAGCATCAGCGGAAAGTAGACCCAGGGGCGCACGGAGCGCTGGTCGTTCACGCCGGCACATACCAGGTCGGTGGCCAGCGAGGTGTTCACGCGGGCTCCGTAGGTGAACAGCAGCCCGTCGAGCCCGATGAAGTCGAGCTGCGGATAGGCCAAAAATTCGGAGGCGTAGCTCAGCGAATCCATCTCGGCGTGCACGGCTTCGACCATCCAGATGGCGCGGCCGTTGTTCATGAGGTACTGGTCGAGCAGCCAGCGGTCGAGCTCGGCAAACGACTCGCGCGACTTGGCCAGGATGATCCCGTCAAAGCTGTTGAGTCGGCGCACCTGCTCCGTGAGCGAGGGTTCGCCGGTGGTGCTGTCGACGGGAAACTCCCGCAGGTTGAAGCGGAACACGTCGTAGCTCTTGCGCAGGTTCAGCTCGAGGGCCGCGGTCTGAATCGGCGCGAGTTCGCCGTGGCCGTCGATGAAGGCGACGCGCTTGCGCTCGGTCTGCAGCAGTCCGCGAAGGGAGGCCGCAAGGGCGTACTCCAGGTTTTGGATGCTGGCGTTGATCTGGGCTTCGGGGGCCTGGGCAAACTGCTCGAGGAGCAGCGAAACCGGCCATTGGCGTTCGTTGTAGCTCACGACGGCCCCGGGGAAAACTTGCTGGGTTTTCACGCCGTCGGCCTCCTGGATTTCGAGCTGAATGGCGCCGAGGCCCAGGTTTTGAAGTTGGGTGTAGGTGTCGCGGCGCACCTGCGGGTCGGGGTTCTCTGACGGGTTGACGAGCTCGTACCGGATGTTGCGGTTGCGTGCGCGGAATTCGTCGAGCAGCCGAACGGTCTCGGCTTGAAGGCGCTGGAAGCCGGCGGGGAATTCGCCCTCGAGGTAAATGGTGACCAGCATGGGCTCCTCAACCTGGGCGATGAGCTCCTCGGTGGCGTCGCTCAGGCTGAACCGCTGGTCGGCCGTGAGGTCCAAGCGCAAGAACACCGGGCGGAAGGTCGACAGGGCGACCACGGCCAGGGCTGCGGCCAGCGGAGCCATGCGGCGCAGGTCTTTGCGGGGCTCGAGCATCAGCCGGGCTCCGGCCAAAAAGACCACGGTGAGTCCGCCAAAGTACAGTACGTCGTTGGCGTCGACGACGCCCCGGCTCATCGACGTGTAGTGCTCACTAATGCCCCACTGGACGAGGTAGAGTCCGCGGTTGGCCACGCTCGGAAGGTCGACGAACGCGTCAAAGCCCGCGTACATTGCCAGGCTGCCCGCGGCTCCGCCGACAAAAGCCACGATGGAATTGTCGGTGCTGGCGCTGAAGAGCAGCGAAATGGCGAGGTAGGTTCCGCCCAAGACAAACAGACCCAGGTAGGAGCCCGCCGTACTGCCCAGGTCGAGGTTGCCCACGGGGTTGCCCAGGACGTAGAGCGAGGCGGCGTAGAGCAGCGTTGGGAGCAGGGCTAGGCCCAAGAGGGCCATGCCGGCCAGCCATTTTCCGGTGACAATGTTCCAGGTGGTCAAGGGCTTGGCGCGCAGCCAATCGAGGGTTCCGGCGCGGCGCTCCTCGGCGAGCATGCGCATGGCCAGCGCGGGCACCAAAAACAAGAAGACCCAAGGCGAAAGCATGAACAACCCGTCGAGCTGCGCGTATCCGCTGTCGAGCAGGTGAAAGCTGCCGGGCATGAGCCAGAGAAACACCGCATTGAGCCCGAGGTAAACGCTTAAAACGAGTACGCCCGTGGCGGACTGAAAGAAGGATGCGAATTCGCGGCGGGCTAGACTGAGCATGGAGGTTGCGTAAGGAGGTCGCAGGACCAAGCCCGCGCGGGAGCGTCGAACCAGGCCTTTAACGTGGGCCAAATTTCGGCAAAAGTGGCGGACTGACGGTATGCTTCGAGAAACTCTTCGCGAAGCCAGGTGCTGTAGGTGAAGTAGCTGCCGTCGTGCGCCCGCAGCCAGGTCGCATTGAGGCATCCGGGCTGGTTCGCGACCACCTTGATTTGGGTGCCGACGTAGGCCTCAAACGCCTCCCGGTGGTGCGGGGCGACGTGCAGGTGGACGATGCGAACGAGCGGCGTGCTCACGCGATGCGAAGTTCAATGGCGTCGCCCGGCCGCACGCCCAGCAGGCGCGAGGCGAGGTTGGCGCGGTCTCCGCCGCCGTCGTGAAGTCCGATTTCGAGGTACCCGAACCGATTGGTTCTGAAGTAGAGGTCGCCGGGCGTGAGTCCCTGAGGGCTCCACCACTTGCGGACCCTTTGGCCGCGCACGCTGGTTTCGAACGGCCGCCCCTGGGCCCATCGCTGGAGCCAGGCCTCGTCGGCGTCGGTCACCAGCTGGCCGTACTGGTCGACGAACTGAATGTGTACCAGGGCTGACTGCTCGCTCCGCACCTCGGGCTTGAGGACGGCCCGCTGCTGCCAGTCGGTTCGCCCGGGACCGAGCACGCTCAGGCTCCCCCCGTCGAGCAGGTGGGCGGCGGCGGCGGCGAGCAGGGCTTCGGCGGTGGTGCAGTCCAGTCGGTTTTTCAAGTCGAGCTGAATGCGCTGCCCGGGCTGGAGGTCGGGCCGCAGCATGGCCAAGAGTCCGTTGTCGAGGCCGAGAAAGTAGTGTCCGTCCAGGGAGCACGCCATCAGGGGCGTTTCAGGCCAGTAGATGCTGTCGACCAGAATCACGTGGATGCTTCCCTCGGGAAAGTCGCGGTACGCCCCGCGCACGATGTAGGCGGCCTCGCTGAGGTTGCGCGACTGCACGCTGTGGGTGAGGTCCACGACCGGGGCTACGGTACCGGTGCGGAGCATTTCGGCATAGATCCTTCCGCGCAGACCCGCTGAATCGGGGTCGCGCCATCCGTAGTCGGTGGTGAGGGTGATGACGGCCACAGCTGTACCTTTGAAGCTGTAAAAGTAATGGAGCGCATCGTCCACCTCGAAGACGTCGATCCCCGAGTTTTGTTCGGGGAGCATAATTCCCTGATGCGCCAGCTGGAATCGTATTTTCCCAAGCTCCGTTTGGTGGCCCGGGGCGAAGTCATCAAGTTCACGGGCGCTCCCGAGGACGTGGCCTCGTTCGAAGAGAAGCTCGACCTGCTCCTGCGCCACATTCGCAAGTTCAACGTGCTCACGGCGCCCCAATTGGAGCGCATTGTGCTCGACGACAGCCCGTCGATTCTCAAGAGCTTGAGCGAGGGAGATGAGGTCATTGTGCACGGCGTCAACGGGCACGTGATCAAGGCACGGACCGCCAACCAGCAGCGCATGGTGAACGCGGTGGGCGCCAACGACCTCACGTTTGCCATGGGGCCGGCGGGCACCGGCAAAACCTACACGGCGGTGGCCCTCGCGGTGCGCTCGCTCAAAAACAAAGAAGTTCGCCGGTTGGTCCTTACCCGCCCTGCCGTGGAAGCGGGCGAGTCCCTCGGATTTTTGCCGGGCGACATGAAGGAAAAACTGGACCCCTACATGCAGCCGCTGTACGACGCGCTGCGCGACATGATTCCGGCCGAGCGCTTGGTCCAGTACCTCGAGAACGGAACGATCGAAATCGCGCCCCTGGCCTTCATGCGCGGACGCACGCTAGATCGGGCTTTTGTCATCCTGGACGAGGCCCAAAACACCACGGTGTCGCAGATGAAGATGTTTTTAACCCGCATGGGGCCGTCGTCGAAATTCATCGTTACGGGCGATCCCTCGCAAACCGATTTGCCGCCGCGGGCGGCGTCGGGGCTTCCGCACGCCCTTCGCCTGCTCGGCGGAATGAAGGGCATCGGCCACATCGAGCTCGACGGACGCGACGTGGTGCGCCACCCGCTGGTCCGCAAAATCATTGCGGCCTACGACGCCGAAGGCCAAAAAAGCATGGCGGCCCGAACCGCTCGAGAGGCTAATCAAGAACCATCAAAAAACTAAATCATGGCGCTGACCCATTCCGAATTCCATTTTACGGGCCAAGAGTCGGTTTACCACGGAAAAGTACGCGACGTGTACCGCCTTAGCGGCGGGCGAATGGTCATGGTCGCATCAGACCGCATCTCCGCCTTTGACGTGGTGCTCCCGAAAGGAATTCCGCACAAAGGCCAGGTTCTCAATCAGATGGCTGCGCATTTTCTCGAATCCACCGCCGATTTGGTCCCCAACTGGCGCGTGGCCAGTCCCGACCCCGTGGTCAGCGTCGGCCACACCGCGGAACCGTTTAAAGTGGAAATGGTCATTCGCGGCTACCTGAGCGGCCACGCTTGGCGCACCTACGCCGCCGGAGGACGCACGCTCTGCGGGGTGGCCCTCGCCGAAGGGCTCCGCGAGTCCGACGCCCTGCCCGAGCCCATCATTACGCCGACCACCAAGGAAGCCATCGGTACCCACGATGAAGACATCAGCCGCGAGGAGGTTTTGGCGCGCGGCATCGTCAGCGAAGCCCACTACACCCAGCTCGAGGCCTACACCCGGGCGCTCTTTGCCCGCGGCCAGCAGATGGCCCGCGAGCGCGGACTCATTTTGGTGGACACCAAGTACGAGTTTGGACTGCTGCCCGACGGCCGCATCGTGCTGATTGACGAAATCCATACGCCCGACTCGTCGCGCTACTTCATCGCCGAGGGGTACGAGGCGCGCCAAGCCTCTGGGGAACCCCAAATTCAGCTGTCCAAAGAGTTTGTGCGCCAGTTCCTGATCGCCAATGGTTTTCAGGGCAAGGAAGGCCAAGTAATCCCTGAGCTTACGGACGAATGGGCGGCTGACGTGTCGAAGCGCTACATCCAGCTCTACGAATTGGTCACGGGTAAAACGTTTGAGCCCGCGGCGGACGGCGACCCTGAAGCTCGCATCCAAGCCAACGTGGAACGCTTTTTGGCGTCTAGTCCATTATGAATCGACTTTTTTTAGCTGCTGGCCTTGGGCTGCTCGCCCTTGGAGCCCAAGCCCAACTCACACGCGGCGTGACCGCTGGCTACCACCTTGCGGATGTTCGCGTCTCGTTCAATCCGTTGATTGATCCCACGTTTACTCCAGTGGCCACCGGTCGTGCCGGCTACCATGCGGGCGGTTTTTACAGAGCTTCTGCCGGACTCTTCTACGCGCAGCCTCAAGTGTGGCTCACGGGCCTCAACCAGCAGTTCATCATCGAAGATGGGACCTTTACTCCAGAAGTCCTTGACTGGTCGTTGCTTCGCTTGGATGTTCCCGTCGAGGTGGGCATTAAACTCGGTCCTTTGTTCGGATTTGTGGCTCCGGTGTACTCGATCGCGTTGGCAGAGTCGGGTGGGCTGAACCTCACCGATCCGGGCAACGGAAGCTGGGGCGGTCAGGTGGGCGTAGGCGTCAAACTTGGCGGACTCCAGCTCAGCGCCCGATATGAGGGCTCGCTGTCGGCCTTCGGTCAAACCCTGAGCCTTGGGGGCGTCGACTTTGAGACCGACAACCGGATCAACCAATTTATCGCTTCGGCTGCGCTCAAACTCTGAGGGCGGTTCGAGCGGACTAACAAAAAAGCCGGCGCTACAGAGCGCCGGCTTTTTTCGTTAAGTTGGGGTCTGGGGGTTACTTCCCGCTTCCGCCCGTGGTTGCTGCAGCGGGCTTGGCGCAGCACGATCCGCCCGTTGGGGCCGAGGCGCAACCCTGGGTCTTACCCGCGGTGGCCGGAGCGCAGTGAGCGGCATCCTTGCCGTCTTTCTTTTTCTTCTTGTTCGACGTTACGGTCGTTTCCGCTTTTTTGGGGTCCGTACCGGCGTGGGCCGTGGCCAAGGTTCCGACCGTGAACAGCGCAGCAAGCGCGAGGGCAGCAAACTTTTTCATGATTCGAGTATTTTAATCTTCTTCTAAGGTAGGAAAAATTCCGGGACGCACCATAGTCATGCGTCCGGAGTGCACGTACTCCGCTAAAAGGCTGCGCAGGTAGGGCTGCTGCGGAAGCAGCGTGAGTCGGTTTTTGAGGCGGGCCTCGTCGTGCACTTCTTGCTCTAGCCGCACGTAGGCATAGCCCACAAAGCGTCCTCCGTCCACCCAGAAGGCGGTTTTTTCGCCGGGCTCCCGTCCGCGGTCGAGGTATACGACCACGCCCTCGGGCCACATGAACGATTCCAGCGCCGCCACCGCCTCGCTCGAGCTGCGCGGAAGGTCCTTCGCAGGGCTCGCCTTGGCCGCGAGAGCGGGGACCAATCGCGGCAAGAGCACGTCGTCCAGGGACCATTGGCGGGCTTCGGCCATTCCCTGGAGCAGGGCCACCCCGTCGGAGACCGAATCCACCTGCACCGCGGGCGGCTCGCGGCGAATTCCGCGCACGTCCCAAAGCACCCCCTCGTCGGTTTCGATCGGAAAAAGTCCGAAGCGCAGCCGAAACTTGTCTTTGGCCTGGTTGTAGGGCGGCTTGAGCTTTTTCAGCTCCACGTGCTCTAAAATGTCGGCCAGCAAGAGGCTGCCCGTTTCTTCGACGCGAATGCTCGCCACTTCGGCCTGGAGCGCCAGGGCTTTTTCGCTGGTAGACAAAAAGTGCCGGTCGATGCGCACCCGCAGCTGGTCCGACTTGCCCACGTACAGCACGCGCCCGTCGGAATTGAACAGGTAGTAAATGCCCACCGTCTTCACGTATCGGGCAATCTGGTCGCTGAACTTGTGCTTTCCCGTGGCGGCCGGCTGCTTGAGGTACACCCCTTCGATGTACTTCTCGCGGTCCTTTTCGAGCAGCAGCTGCAGGAGCTCCACGGTGGCTCGGGCGTCGCCGTCAGCCCGGTGCTTGCGGGTGTGGGCGATGTTGAGTTCGGCGCACAGCGTGCTGAGCCCGTACGCCGGCATGCCGGGCAAGAATTTTTCGGCGAGCGGAATCGTGTCGAGGACCACGCGTTCGTAGTCGTAGCCCAAGCGGGCAAACTCCTCGCGCAGAATGCGGTAGTCAAACGGCGCATTGTGGGCCACCAGCACGGCACCCTCGGTCATTTGCACGATGCGCTTGGCGATTTCGTGGAAGCGCGGAGCGGTGCGCACGTCGTGCTCCCGAATGCCCGTCAGCTTTTGGACAAAGGGCGGAATCGGAACCTCTGGCCGCACCAACGTGATGAACTGGTCGACAATGCGGCGGCCGTCGAACAGAAAAATGGCGACTTCAATGATGCGCTCCGAACCGGGCTTGCCTCCGGTGGCTTCTAGATCTATTACCGCGTACATAACCAGTTTCTGGATGCTAGTTACTGGCCGCTTCGCGCCCCGAACAGTAGAGAGCCCACGCGAACGTGGTTGGCGCCTTCGGCCAAGGCGAGGTCGTAGTCGCCGCTCATTCCCATGCTCAGCACGGTAACC
The DNA here is from genome assembly GCA_005786915.1 of Bacteroidota bacterium. Lineage (GTDB taxonomy): Bacteria > Bacteroidota > Bacteroidia > Flavobacteriales > Schleiferiaceae > TMED14. Next base: position 9,736 of record SYCM01000004.1, read on the forward strand.
TGCTCCACGCCAAGCTGTTCTCGGGCGGCACGGAAGAGGCTTGCGAGGCGGGCAAATTCCGCGCGGATTTGGGAGCGGTCGTCGGTCAGGCTCGCCATGCCCATCAGGCCGACCACGCGCAGGTGGGGGTAGGCGCGGAGCACGTTGACGGCGCAGAGCCCGAGGACTTCGTCGGGACTGAACCCGGCTTTGGTCTCTTCTTGGGCAATGTGCACCTGGAGCAGGACGTCGATGCGCCGTCCCGCGCGCTCGGCCTCCTTCTCGAGAACCCGAAGCACTTCCAGTCGGTCGACGCTGTGCACGAGGTGCACGAAGGGCGCGAATTCGCGAATCTTGTTGGTCTGGATGCGTCCGATCATGTGCCAGCGTATGTCCTTTGGGAGCGCGGCCGCCTTCGCGGCGAGTTCCTGCACCCGGTTTTCGCCGAAGTCGCGGTGCCCCGCGGCATAAAGGGCCTCGATAGCCTCAACGGGTTGGAACTTACTGACGGCGACTAAGGTGCAGTCGTTAGGCAGCGCGTCGCGGAGGCCGCGGTAGGCAGTCAGGTCGGCACTCATTTCCAGGCGTACATGGTTACTCCAGAGCGGAGTTTCGGTTCGATGTAGGTCGATTTGGGGGGCACGGACTTGCCCTGGTCGGCCCAGCGCTCCACGTCGTCCCAGTGCGGATGCGGAAGTACAAAAATGGTCTCCTGGTCGCGGCGACCGGCCTCCACGCTGGCCAAATCGACCACGCCTGGTTCGTAGCGCACCCGAGCGTCGTGCCGCTCGTCGGCCACGTTCCAAAACGGCGCGAGGACCTGCTCAAAAAGCCAGGTGCTTTCGGGGAAGGCCAAGTCGGCGGGCTCGAACTTCCACCATCCGCGGTGGTCGAGCGCAAAAAATCCTTTATCGGGCAAGCCGTCCGGACGCTTGGCTAAAGGCTCCGCTCCCACGGCCGACACCCAGTCGCCCGCCGCCGGTCCCGCAATGTGGCGGTGGAACGACGAGAGCGAAATTTGGCTGCTGTCGACTAGGTAGGCCATAACAAACGCGCTTTCGCCCAAGCGCTCCGAAGACGCCATGCGGTGGTGTCCGTCGGCGATGTACAAGCGGCCGAGCTGCGCCAGCGCGGCCTGGACTGGCTTGGGATCAGGAACGGCCCAGAGGCTGTGCACGGCCCCGTCAGTTGTCGCAAAGTCCAGCAGGGGCTCGCTGCGCTGAACCTGCGCGGTCGTCGCATGGAGTTCCGGCAGGGGAGGGTGCGTGAGCAGCACAGGCTCAGCATGAAATCCGACAGTTGCGAGGTAACGGGCAAACAGAGCTTCGCGGGCTTCGAGCGTGCGTTCGTGTTTGATGATTCGGCCGGCGCGGTAGTCGTCGAGCGAAACGAGTCCGAGGTAGCCCACAAAAGTTTGGCCCGCCCACTGCTGGCGGTAGAGGTAAATGTGCGGCTCTTCGTCGGTGATTAGGTAGCCGTTGGCGAGAAAATCTTCGTAGCCTTTACGCACGCCGCTGAACCGCGCGTCGGCCTCGGGCGAGCGCCGCTGAAGCACGTGCAGAAACGAATAGGGGTTGGTGCCCAGTTTCTGCACCAGCTCTTCTTCGCTGTAGGTCACGTAGGACCGCGTGCTCACGAGGCCCGCCAGCGCTCGGGGCGGACGCACCGCAGCAAAAGCTTCAAAGCGCGCCACGGAGTCTAGGCGTTGGCGATGATGGTGTCGGCCAGTTCCGTGCTGATGCGGTCTTGAGCTTCTTCGGTAGCCGCTCCGATGTGGGGCGTCAGCGATAGCTTTTCGTGCATGAGCAGGTTGACGTGGGGTGTGGGCTCGTTGGTGAACACGTCGAGTGCTGCGCCCGCCAGGTGGCCCTGGTCCAGCGCGTTGAGCAGGGCTTCCTCGTTGACTACGCCGCCTCGGGCCGCGTTGACCAAAAACGCGCCCTTTTTCATTTGGGCGAGCTCGGCGGCTCCGAGTACCTCGGCTTTACCGGCAATGTGGATGCTCACGGCGTCGGCGGTCGAAAGCAGGTCGCTCAGGCTCAGCATGCGCGCGGACGTCTGAAGCGTTTGCCCGTCGGCGAAGGTGACTTCAAAGCTGCCGTCGGTCACGAAGGGGTCGTGGGCGACCACGTGCATTCCCAGTCCGTAGCCTTGGCGGGCGACCGCGCGGCCGATGCGCCCAAACCCGATGATTCCCAGGGTTTTTCCGCGCAGCTCAAGTCCTTTGCCGTAGGCCTTTTTCAGGGCATCAAATTTTGCTTCGCCTTCGAGGGGCATCATGCGGTTGCTGTCGGGCAAAAAGCGCAAGAGTCCGCTCAGATGGGCAAACACCAGCTCGGCCACGCTCTCGGAGCTGGCTGCGGGCGTGTTGAATACGTTGATTCCCTTGCTCTTGGCGTAGTCGACATCGATGTTGTCCATTCCGACTCCGCCGCGGCCGATCATTTTGAGCCCGGGACAGGCGTCGATTAAGGCGGCGCGCGCCGTAGTAGCCGAGCGCACCAGCAGCACGTCGACCTGTTCGGCATTGATGAAGTCGGCGAGCTGCTCCTGAGCCACTTTGGTGGTGAGTACGGTATGGCCGGCGGCCTCAAGTTTGGCTTGGCCTGCGGGCGCGATGCCGTCGTTGGCGAGTACAATCATGGTAAACGGATTAAGCGATTAGGCGCGGCGTTCGACTTCGCGCATGACTTCGACCAGGGCGTCGACGCTCGACTGCTCCAGCGCGTTGTACATCGAGGCGCGGTAGCCTCCAACGCTGCGGTGTCCGGCCAGTCCGACCAGGCCGGCCTCTTTGGCCAAGGCGTCAAACAGGTCCTTGTGGGCCGCTTCGTCGCGCAGGAGGAAGCAGGCGTTCATGGGCGACCGGTCTTCGGCGGCGGCGGTTCCGGTAAAGAGCGGATTCCGGTCGATTTCGCCGTACAGGGCGGCGGCGCGGGCGTTGGCCCGGCGCTCCATCTCGGGAAGTCCGCCTTGGGCGTCCATCCAGCGAAGCGTCAGCAGGCTGACGTAGAGCGAAAAAACGGGCGGCGTGTTGTACATCGACTCGCCCTTGATGTGTACCGGGTAGTCAAACATCGTGGGAATCACGCGGCCCGACTTGCCGAGGATTTCGTTCCGCACTACGACCAGGGTGGCGCCGGCGGGACCGAGGTTTTTCTGGGCTCCGGCATAAATAAGGTCAAAGGCCGAGTAGTCCATTTCGCGGCTGAAGATGTCGGACGACATGTCGCAGACCGTCAAGCTGCCGGACTTCGGGAAGGCCTTCATCTGCGTCCCAAAAATGGTGTTGTTGGAGGTGTAGTGCACGTAGTCCAGTCCGCTCGGAATCGCGAAATCCTTGGGAATGTAGCTGAAGTTGCGGTCCTTGCTCGAGGCCAACTCCAACGTCTGCCCGGGGGCGAGCTTCTCGGCTTCTTCGAGGGCCTTGGTTGCCCACGTTCCGGTGTTCAGGTAGCCGGCGCGTCCCTGGAGCGTCAGCAGGTTAAACGGAACCATGGCGAACTGGCTGCTGGCTCCGCCCTGAAGAAAGAGCACGGAATACGCGCTGCCAAGCCCCAAGGTTTGGAGTACCCGCTGCTGCGCTTCCTCCATCACGGCCACGACCTTCTTGTCGCGGTGGCTGATTTCGAGGAGTGAAAGCCCCATTCCTTCAAACTCGCGAACGGCGGCGGCGGCGCCTTCAAAAACTTCCGGAGCCAAAATGCACGGACCGGCGGTAAAGTTGTGCTTTTTCATAGGGACAAAGGTAGGGGGCTTAGGTTAGGGCAAGGTTTCGAGATGCCATTTTCCGTCGCGAAAAACCAGGCGATTTTGCACGGCGGTGGGGCCGTAGTAGCGGTAGGCGCCTTTGGGGGCTTCGCGCACCGGAGCCACCTCGTCAATCAAAATCGCGCCGGGCTTCTCGGGCCGAATACCCGCGGTGGCGTTAGGGCCGTAGCGAAGTACCAGGCGCTCGGGCGGCTTGCGAAAGACTTCGTCGTTGAATTTTTTTACCGCAAACATGCGGGCGCCGAACACCAGCCGACTCCGGGTGGCGATCACGGGCTCAAGACCCTTTTCTTGAACGCCGTTCAGGTGCGGTTTGTACCAGAGGGCCAGGTAGGTGCTGCGCCGGCGGTAGCGCGTGTGCACCACCCGATAAATAATGGCTTCGGGCCACTGTCCTTCGGCGAGCGCGGACCAGGTCCATTCGCCGCGGCGCACCGGGCGTCCCACCAGGCCGCGGTAGGCGTAGCTGCCGTCGTGTAGCGGGGCATTCAGGGTCACAAGCGCAAAGCTCTGGTCGGGGCTCTCGGTGCGCAGGGCGCTTTCGGGCAGCGCGGATTCGCCTTGGCGCAGCGCGTCCAGGGTGCTCGCCGCAAGGCTGTCCAGGGCCGCCAACCGGGCGCCGTCGTTCAGGCTTCGGTCGCGGGTGACCGCTACCAGCCGCGCCCAATCCGCCGACTGGGCCCACGTACTCCCTGTTCCGGCGACCAGCGCGAGCAGAATCAGGGCGAAGCGCGACATTAATCGAGGTGCAGAAACGACTTCTTGGATTCCAGCTCCTCGCGCGATTCCACGTGGTCTTCGTCGGGCACGCAGCAGTCCACCGGGCATACCTCGGCGCACTGCGGGGTTTCGTGAAAGCCGACGCACTCCGTGCACTTGTCGGTCACAATGTAGTAGTAGTCGAAGCTCACGGGCTCCTGGGCGGTGCCGGCCTCGGTGCGGAGTCCGCTCTTGCTCACTAGGTTGCCTTGGAGCTTGGTGCCCTCAGCAAACCGCCACTCCATGCCGCCTTCGTAGATCGCATTGTTGGGGCATTCGGGCTCGCAGGCGCCACAGTTAATGCACTCGTCGGTAATCTTAATGGCCATCGTTGAAGCGTACTTTTGTGGCCATAAAGATACGCCCTTTTTTGCGGTTCATGCTCGATTCAGCCCCCCTTGACGCTCGTTTTTTGGTCCTTGCGGAACTCGCTGAAGACCTGCGTCAGCTCGCGGGTGATTCCGACCTTTTGGCGCAGGTTTCGGCGCGGAATCCGTGGTTTACCCCCGAATTTTCGGCCGACGCCCTTTGCGCCTGGGCCGACGCGCTACGGCCGGAATCGCTGCGCGCCTGGCGGACCCGTTGGCCTGAAGTTTTGGGAACCCCGCGCACCCTCGGCATTGTGGGCGCCGGAAACCTTCCGCTCGTGGCCCTTCACGACCTGATTTGCGGCTACGTCGCGGGGCACCGTGTGCGCTTCAAGCCCGCGTCAGAAGACCCGTTGCTCACTACGGAGGTACTGAAGCGATTGCGGCAGCGCGACCCTTCGGCTGACCTCGAGGTGGTGGAGCGGCTCAACCGCGTTGAGGCCTTAATTGCCACCGGAGGTGACCATGCCGTCGCACATTTTGACCAATACTTTTCGACGGTTCCGCGCATTTTGCGTGGGGCTCGCACCTCGGCCGCGGTGATTCCGGCCGACGCCACCGACCAAGAGCTCGACGCCCTTTCAGACGACCTCTTTCGCTACTTTGGCCGTGGCTGCCGCAGTGTGACCCACCTCGCGCTCGAGGGCGGTTTTGACGTGCAGCGCCTCTTTGCCTCGTGGATGAAGTGGAGTCGGATTGCTGAGCACGCCCGCTACGGTTCGAACTACGACTACCATCGCGCGCTATTCATGCTCAACCGCGAGCCCTTCCTCGAAAACAACTGGGTGGTGCTGCGCGAGCACGAAAGCCTGAAGCCGCCCCTTTCGGTGGTCCACGTCACCTGGCACCCAAGTGCGGCTGCCGCAGAATCGTGGCTGGACGCCCAATCGGACCAGCTTCAAACGGTGGTGGGCCGTGGGCGGACGCCCTTTGGCCAAAGCCAGTTCCCCGCGCTTTGGGACTACGCAGACGGCGTGGACACGCCGGCGTTTCTAGCGGCCTGCTAACCGGTTCTCGTTTTTTATAACGTTTCCAAGGCGCCGGCGTCGGCGGGCTGCGGTCGGGCATTCCCCAAGGCGTCGGCGGGAACTTGGCTGGTAGCGCCCGGCCAGCCGATGCCCAAAGCGGCCGACCCCAGTTTTAAGCGGTAGTCGTAGGCGCCTGCGGATTCAAAAAGGGCCGGAGCATTGAACACGCAGCCGCCAAAGCGCTGCGGGTCGGTGACGTCGTAGAGGACCGGGCTCGGAAAGCGGTTGAGCTTGATCAGTGAACCTTCAAAGCGGTAGTTGAATGCCGCCTGTGGGCCGTAACCAAAGCCGACTTCGGATTCTTGGCTTCCGTCGACGACGGAGTTCCGCACGTCGGCCTGGAGCAGGCTGCGGTATCGGTAGTTCCCGGTTCCGTCGTCGTACCGGTTGAACAGCCCCAGGGAGGGGGTGGATCGGGCGCCGGGAAACGCGTTGGCCAACGTGCAGTGGTCGATCTCGAGCCGTCCGCCCAGCACGTACACGTTGTACAGCCCTGAATTGCTCACCACGCTGTTCTCGAGGCGGACGCGGCCAAATCCGCTGTACACGGCGGCTCGGCTAAAGTCGGTGATTCGGCTGCGCCGCACGATGAGGTTGTGGGGTTCGCCGTCGGCCACGCTGTCGCAGCGGATGCCGAGACTGCCGTTGCGAATCCAGGCGTTTTGGATTTCGGCCCGAGCGCCGCGCTGAATAAAAATTCCGCCCAAAAGTCCGCCCCACTGGCCGGCGATGTGGCGGTAAAACGGCTCCAATCGGTCGCCCTCGAGCACGACCGGATCCTCGAACGAACCGGCGTTGGCCGGATCAATGCGGAGCGTCCCTCCCGAAGCCACCCAGAGCCCCGATCCTTGGTGGAAGTGCACGCGCGCCCCGGCGGCAATCGTCAGGGTAGCTCCGCTGTCGACCACCGCGTAGCCATATACCACGTGGGGCTTGTCGTCGCTCCACACCTCTTGAGCGCCAAGCACCACGTAGGGAATGAGCAGGTCGGCAAAGGGCTCGGGCTGGTCGATGGTGAGCACGCGGTTCGGGTAGTGAAAGTGGGCGTCCCAGGCGAGCGCCACCAGGTGGATGTTTTGGCGGTAGCTGCCTTGCTCTACGAGCAGCGAATCCTCCCACAGCATTTCGCCGTCGCCCCGAGGGGCTGTGGTTTCGACGAAAATCCAAATGCTGTCGCCGGCGGGAATCACGACGTCCTGGAGGTCGGGGCCGGCTTGGCCGTTGGCGTTGAAGCGGAACGGGGATTCCGTCCCCCGGCCCAAGTGAACCCGGCTGAGGTTGACGTCGTAGGCGCTGGGGTTGACCAATCGCACGCTACGGGTGGAACTGCCCACCGTCGCAAAGACCGTGTCGAGGTAGACTGTGTCTTGGCTGCGCGTCAAGGCCACGGGCTGCGGAGCAAACCGGTATTCGGGCCGGCACGCGGCCATCGCCGACACGGCGATCAAAAGGGCGATGAGGCGCTGCATTTCAAAGGCAAAGGTCGCAAACCGAGGGCATGCCCAGGGCGGTACGGCACGGAACCGCGCAATAAATCACAAGAATTTAACTCGAGTGCTAAGAATTTCGTACATTTGCCGTCCGCAAAAAATGGGGATCGGGCCAAAACTCGATCTAAAACAACAAAGCGATGAAAGAAAATCTGCACCCCACCAACTACCGCGTGTGCGCCTTCAAAGACATGGGCACCGGCGACGTAACCCTTATTCGCAGCTGCGCGAACGCCAAAGAAACCCTTGAGGTCGACGGCGTGGAATACCCCCTCGTGAAGATGGAAGTGTCGAGCTACTCGCACCCCTTCTACACGGGCAAGCAGAAGCTTCTCGATACGGCGGGACGTGTGGACAAGTTCCGCAACCGCTACTCGAAATTCTCGAAGTAAGCCGCTACCTTCGTGGAGATGCACTACATCTTCCACGACCGTGGCGAGCGCGAGACGCTCAAGCCCCTTACTTGGACCCGGCCTGTGGCCGACCTGCGCGTGGGTATCACTACCCTCCACGAGAAATGGTCGCTCCGCAGCCCGGGTTCCTCGTTTTCGTACTGTTCGCAGCCCTACCTGGGCGGACGTTTTGATTTAGCTCAGCCCGAGGGAGACGCCATACGGCACGTGCGCGGGGCGGCCTTAGCAACCCCGGCCCTAGTGGCGGCCGTGCAGGCACTCAAACCCGGCCAATCGCTCGTCGACGCCCGCGGAGAATGGCTGGCGAGTTGCGGGTCTGAGGCTCCCGAAACGAAGGTTTTTTCGGACCCCGTGCGGCTGATTTGCCGGCCCTTCGACGTGTTTGCGGCCAACGCCGAGGCGATCGAGGCCGACTTTGACCTGATGACGGCGGGACGCCGCTCCGCGGCGATCAGCAGCACCAACACCTTGATTGGCGACCGAATTTTTGCCGAAGAGGGCGCGGCCGTGGAGGCCAGCGTGCTCAACAGCCGGACCGGCGCGATTTACCTGGCGGCAGGCAGCGAAATCATGGAAGGCAGCCTCGTGCGCGGCGCCCTCGCGCTGGGGGAGGGGTCGCAACTCAAGCTGGGGTCCAAAATCTACGGCGCCACGACCATTGGCCCCGGAAGCAAAGTAGGAGGCGAGGTGAACAACGCGGTGCTCTGGGGCAACAGCAACAAGGGCCACGACGGATTTTTGGGCAACGCCGTCCTGGGCGAGTGGTGCAACTTGGGCGCCGACACCAACAACTCCAACCTCAAGAACGACTACAGCGAGGTCAAGCTGTGGAGCTACCCCAGCGGCCGGTTTGAGCCCACCGGCCTTCAGTTCTGCGGGCTGGTGATGGGCGACCACAGCAAGGCGGGCATCAACAGCATGTTCAACACCGGGACCGTCGTGGGCGTGGCCTGCAACGTGTTTGGCGCGGGGTTTCCGCGCAACTTCATTCCCGACTTCACTTGGGGCGGACCCCAGGGCATGACCGAGTACCGACTCGACAAGGCCTTGGCCACCGCCGAGCGGGTGCTGGCGCGCCGAAACCTGCCTTTGGACGCGGGAACAACCGACATTTTGTCCGAAATTTTTGCGCAAACGGCGCCCCTGCGCGGTGGCACGGCCATTGCCCCTTAGTCGGTCCATGGAAATGCCCCGCTTTTCGCTCCTCTCTGAGGACACCGACCTTATTCCGCTCATCACCAACGAAGAAGACAACTCGGTCCCTGAGGCCGACTTGGCCCCCGAGTTGGCGCTCCTTCCGCTGCGCAACACCGTGCAGTTTCCGGGGGTAGTCAGCCCCATCACCGCCGGACGCGACAAGTCGATCCGCCTGATTCAGGAGGCCCAAAAGGGCAAAAAGCTCTTTGGCGTCGTGGCGCAGCGCAACGCCGACACCGAGACCCCCTCGGCCGACGACTTGCATCCAGTGGGCACCCTGGTCCAGATGGTCAAGTCCTTCCGCATGCCCGACGGCAACATCACGGCCATCTTGCAGGGCAAGCGCCGGTTCCGCATCGTGGAACTGCTCACCGACGAGCCCTACCACCGCGCCCGGGTGGAGTACCTCGAGGACGTCGTACCTGAAGAAGGCGACACCGAGTTCACCGCCTTGATGTCGACCATTCGCGAACTATCGCTCGAAATCATCCAGGAGAGCCCCAACATTCCCACCGAGGCGCAGATTGCGGTTAAAAACATCGAGTCCGACACCTTTTTGCTGCACTTCATCGCGAGCAACACCAACCTCGAGGTGGAGGCCAAGCAGCTCCTGCTCGAGGAGCACGACCTGAAGGTCCGCGCCCAGCAGGTGCTCAAGCATTTGAGCCACGAGAAGCACTTGCTCGAGGTCAAGAACGACATCGCCAATAAAGTGCGCGTAGAGTTCGACCAGCAGCAGCGGGAGTACTTCTTGCAGCAGCAAATGCGCACGATTCAAGAGGAACTGGGCGGCAACAGCTTTGAGGCGGAATTTGAGTCGTTCCGCCAGCGAGCGGCCGCCAAAAAGTGGCCCGCCGAAGCGGCCCAGCAGTTTGAGAAGGAGCTGGCGCGCCTGCAGCGGCTGAATCCGCAGGTACCCGATTTTGGAATCCAGCGCAACTACCTCGAGCTGATGCTCGACCTGCCCTGGGACCACGTGGTCAAGGACCGCCACGACCTGAAGAAGGCCCGCAAAATCCTCGACCGCGACCACTTTGGCCTCGAAAAAGTGAAGGAGCGCATCCTCGAGCACCTCGCGGTGCTGGCCCTCAAAGGCGACCTGAAAAGCCCGATTTTGTGCCTGTACGGTCCTCCGGGGGTGGGCAAAACCTCGCTGGGTCGCTCGATTGCTGAGTCCCTTGGCCGACCCTACGTGCGCATGTCGCTGGGCGGAATGCGCGACGAA
>SYCM01000072.1 GCA_005786915.1 Bacteroidota bacterium
GCCCTTGAAGTGCGCAATGTGGCTGTGTACGCCGCCGTCGCTGACCAGGCCAAGAAGGTGGATGCGCTGGCCGGAGGCTCCGCGCTTGGCCAGGTTGGAAAACACCGGATTGGAGGCGAACGAACCGTCTTCGAGGGCCACATCAATGCGCACTAGGTCTTGGTACACCACGCGGCCGGCGCCGAGGTTCATGTGGCCGACTTCAGAGTTGCCCATTTGGCCCTCGGGTAGGCCCACGGCGCGACCGCTCGCTTCGAGCTGGCTGTGCGGGTAGGCGGCATAAAGACCGTCGTAAAATGGGGTGGATCCGAGGTCAATGGCCGAGACGGACGGGTCGGCGGGCAGTCCCCAACCGTCGAGAATGATCAAAATTGCTTTGCGCACCCCGCAAAGGTAGGAATTTTAGATGGCGAGCAGGCCAGGTTTAGCCTCAAAAGGCGGCATTCCGGCGCGAAAAATCCGCGCCGAATGGGGGCCGTGCAGTTCGTGGTGCTGCCCGTCGGATTTGATCCAACTGCCTTCGCGCAAGCCAACCACGGGCTGGGGGTTGAAGACGTGAAACTCGGCGATGCGCTGCTCCCGCGTTTCGCCCATGTGGGTGCTGCCGGGCACCGGGTCGAGGTAGTGCGGATTGAGGTTGAAGGGCAGCCAGCCCATGGCTTGGTGGGTGGGAACCTCGACGACGGGCATGTCGTTGGTGGTGCCGATGCTGATTCCCGCGAGGTTGATTCCCGCGCTGCTGCCCATGTAGGGGACTCCGCCGCGCACGCTGGCGTCCAGGAACGGAGTCAGGCCGGTTTCGTCGAGGGTGCGGCGCAGGACAAAGGTGTTTCCCCCTCCGACAAACCATGCTTCGGCCGCCTGAGCGGCTTCGGCCACTGAGGCAAATTCGTGCACGCCTTTCAGGGCGATGCCCGCTTCAGCAAATACGGCCTTGGGACGCGCCGTGTAGTCGTCCCAACTCATGCCGCCGGGGCGGGCGTAAGGAACAAACACTACGAGACGCTGCGCAAAAAACGACGCCAACTCGTCGCGCAGGTAGCTCAGGTAGGGAGCGCCATGCACGGTTGAGGTGGACGCCAGCAGCAAGTTCATTTGCGGCTGCGTTTTTTGGATGGAATCGGGTCAGCCTGCGTCGTCGCGTCGTTCGCCGGGTCGGCAAACCGCCCGTAGACCAGCTCATTGATGCCCTCACGCTGCTCCGTCCAAACGGCGTGCACTTCGCCGTTACGCGCCACGATGCCCGAGTAGTCGCCAAAAAAGCGCTTAGGTGTGGGCACAAAGGGGGTGCTCAGGGGGGTGGCGGACCACGTTTTGCCCCCGTCGTCGGAGCGGTGCACCCAAGCTTGGGTCTGGAGGTTCTCCGTTTGCCCGTACGCCAGCACGTGAAGCGAACCGCTGCGCGAATCCACCGCGAACCAGGGCATGAAGTGATGCTCCACACTGTCGGGCATCGGGAGGCGGCGGCTGGCGGACCAGGTCTCGCCGCGGTCGGTGGAACGGGAATGGCTAACCCAAGATCCCGTGCTGTCTTGCTCGCCAAACACGAGGTGCCAGGTGCCGTCGGGCGCAAAAAACGAAATGGGCATGCCGTTGGCCCGGCCCAGGGCCGGAATCTCGTGGGCCCATCCGCCGCGTTGGTAGGCAATCGGCTGGTCCATGGGCCGCCACGTCAGGGCGCCGTCGTCGTCCGAACGATTCATCCATATCGTGTCGTTGTAGGACCACACTACGGCCACGCCCCCCATGGGGTCGGCAACGGGAATCGCGCCTTCGGGGGTTTGGTCGCCGTCGACGCAATTGCCCTCGCGGTTGGAAACGGTGATCGCGGGAGACCAGGTTGCGCCGCGGTCGTAGCTCTGGCTGAAGCGAATTCGCGAGCGGAACTCGGGTTCCTTTTTGCCGTACGCGTCAAACTCCGTCCACGAAACGTTTAAGGTGCCCGTGGCGGGGTCGATGGCAATGCCCTCTTTGTCTTGGTCTTTGGGCGGATTGTGCCCAATTCCCGCTCCGTCGGACCAGGTTTTTCCGCGGTCGTCGCTCCATTGGATTACGATGCGGTCGAGCCAAGTTTCGCCCGCGCGCCCTTTGCCGCTCGGATCAGCGAGGTGCAAGTAGTACAGGCGGCCGGTGTAGTCGTGGGCGAGAATGGGGTCGCCGTAGACGCCCATCGACGAGGTGAGTCCTTGGTTGCGAATCCAGGCGTCCGGTGCCCCGTTGCGCGGATTTCGGTGCAGCTGGTTGAGCACGTTGCCCAAGTAGACGCTTTTGCCGTTGGGATCCACGGCTACCGAGGGCTCGCAGGCCCAATTGCTCGTGCCGTCGGCTTTGGTGATCGACGTGACCGTCCATTGGGCTTGGGCCCAGAGCCCCACGTTGAGCGTCAGGGCGACCAGGGTTGTTTTTAGTTTCGCTTCCATATCCAGTTTGTTCCGGGGGTAATTCCTAGGTTGGCAGAGGATCCGCCGGCAATTTCAAGCACGTACTTAGCTGGGCCTTCAGAGGGCAGCGGCGTCTCGTTCATGGGTTGGGCATTAGCTTGGATGCTGACCACCGTTCCGGCCTCGCTGAGGTAAATGATGTCGAGGGGGACGTAGGTGTTGCGCATCCAAAAGCTCTGGTAGCGTTCGTCGGGCATGATGAAGAGCATCCCGGTTCCTTCGGGCACGCTGCGGCGGTACATCATTCCCTGGGTGGTTTCGGCCGTGCTCTCGGCCAGCTCGAGGATGAACGAGGCCAGCGTATCGCCGTTGGCGGCGACAAAGGCCCCTGAAGCTTCTGGGGTGAACGGCGGCTCGTAGGCCTCCTGGGGTACCGGACACTCCGGTTTACCTATTTCCGTCCCTCCGTGGCCAAACCACGAAAGCACCACGGGGACTACCAGTCCCAAAAGGGCGAGGGCGAGCAGTATTCCGCCCACCCGCATAATCAGCGTGCGGTTCATGATGCAGATTTTGGGGTTTTCAGGCTTCGAACCAAGAAAAACAAACCCGCCACGACGAGCGGAATGCTGAGCCACTGCCCCATGTTCCAATCCATGCCCGACTCGAAGTCTTTTTGGTTGGCCTTGATGAACTCAATGACGAAGCGAAATCCGAATACGGCCGTCAGAAATACGCCAAAAATCTGGCCTTCGCGGGCCGCAGCGCCCCGCTGAAAGAGCACGAGCAGTAGGACATAAATCAACGCATAAGCCAGGGCCTCGTACAGCTGGCTGGGCGCCCGCGGAATGCCGTAGGCCGTCAGCACGTAGGCTCCGCCTTCCTCGCGGACCAGCTGGTCTTGGGGCAGGTAAAGGTGGCGGTTGTCGGCGGTTTGGCGGTTGACGAGCGGCTCGAGGTAGAGCTCGACCATGGACTGCACGCCGTCCAGGCTGGCGTTGGCCGTCGGGGTGAAGCGCAGTTCGTATTCCGGCAGCTTCAAGCTGTCGGTTTGCAGGTGGTTGCCCGTCGCCACGTACTGGACTTCGGCGACGTCGCGGGCAAAGTAGCGCTCCACATAGTCGGTGATGTTCCGCACAAACACGGTCTCGAGCGCGGAATTCTGCGGCTGACCGTAAATCTCGCTGTTGGTGAAGTTGCCCAGGCGGATAAAGGCTCCGGCCAAAGCGACCGTAATAACCACGCGGTCCAGCATCCACAGGGACGACTTGCCGATGGGCTTGAGGTACTTTTGGCCAAACCACAGCATGGCCAGTACGATGGACACGGCGGCGCCGTGCGAGGCGAGTCCGCCCTTCCACGGCATGAAAATCTCGGCGACGTGCTCTCGGTAGTAGCCCCAGTCGTAGAAGAAGACGTGGCCCAACCGCGCCCCCACGACGGTGGCGACGACCATGGTCGAGAGAAGGGCGTCCAAAATGCTCAAGTCGACGCCTTCCTTCACGAAGACTTTTTTCATCCAGCGGTATCCAAAGAAAAATCCGAGGAAAAAGAATACCTGATAGTACCGCACGAACAGCGGTCCGAGTTCGATGCCGCGGTCGGCAACCCAAGTGATGGTGGCTAGCATGGCTTAAAGTTAGGTTTTCTTGCTCAGCCGTTTGGCGCGGAGTTGGACTTTTTCGGCACCGGGTCGATTCCCGACGTGCCCCACGGATGGCATCGGCTGATGCGCTTTAGAGCCAGCCATGAACCCGTCCACGGACCCCATTCCCGAACTGCCTCGCCGGCGTAGCTTGAGCAGGTAGGGTAGTGGCGGCAGCTCGGGGGCGTGAACGGCGAAATGACGTACTTGTAGAGGCCGACCAGCGCCAGCAGGGGCGCTGAAACCAACCAAGTCAGCCCACGCTTCATTCGACGCGGTAGCTGCTGCCCTCGGGGCCGTCTTGCACCACGATTCCTCCGCGCGAGAGTGCTTCGCGCAGGGCGTCGCTCGTAGTCCAGTCCTTGGTTTCGCGCGCTTTGCGGCGCACGTCGAGGACCACCGACATGGCGGCGTCGAGGGCCTGCTGGTACTTGGCGTTGCCGGAGTGGGATTCGGGCGACAAGCCGAGCACGCTGAACAACCAGGTTTCCATCGAGTGGAGGAGCTCAGCCGCTCCTTCAGTGCCCAGTACCTGCGGGTCTTTTTGGTCCAGGGTCACGGCCTTGGCAGCCTCAAATAGCTGGGCGATGAGCACGGGGCTGTTGAGGTCTTGGTTCATGGCCTCGGAGCACTGCGCATTCCAGTCGGCCACCGACCACGTGCCGCGGGCCGGACCTTGGGCGGCACGTGCGCGCAGCACCTCGAGGCTGGTAAGCAGGCGGTAGTACCCTTTTTCAGCGGCCTGCAGGGCAGAATCGCTGAAGTCGAGCACGCTCCGGTAGTGCGCTTGGTGGATGAAAAAGCGCACGGCGCCGGGGCTGTAGGCCTTGGTCAGGTGCGGGCTGTTGCCCGTCAGCAGGTCGCGCGGATCCAGGGTGTTTCCGGTCGACTTGGCCATGCGTTTTCCGTTTAAGGTCAGCATGTTGGCGTGCAGCCAGTAGCGGGCTCCGCCCTGACCGGTGGCGCCCTTGTTTTGGGCGATTTCGCACTCGTGGTGGGGGAACTTGAGGTCCATACCACCTCCGTGGATGTCAAATTCTTCGCCTAAGTACTTGGTGCTCATGGCTGAGCACTCGAGGTGCCAACCTGGGAATCCCGCGCCCCACGGCGACGGCCATCGCATCAAGTGCTCGGGAGCGGCCTTCTTCCAGAGGGCAAAGTCCAGCGGGTGCCGCTTGTCGTCCTGCCCGTCGAGTTCGCGCGTACCCGCCTCGAGGTCGTCGATGCTGCGTCCCGAGAGTTCGCCGTAGGGGTAGGTCTTCAGGTAAGTTTCGATGCTGAAGTACACGCTGCCGTTGGCCTCGTAGGCGAACCCTTCAGCGAGCAGCTTTTTGATCAGCTCGATTTGCTCTACAATGTGGCCGGTGGCGGTGGGCTCAATTGAGGGCGGAAGGGCGTTGTAGGCCTGCATTACGCTGCGGAACCCCACGGTATAGCGCTGTACTATTTCCATGGGCTCGAGCTGCTCGAGGCGGGCCTTCTTGGCGATTTTGTCTTCGCCGGAGTCGGCGTCGCTTTCGAGGTGGCCGGCATCGGTAATGTTCCGCACGTAGCGCACCTGGTAGCCCAAATGCATGAGGTAGCGGAACAGCAGGTCGAAGCTTAAAAACGTGCGGGTGTTGCCAAGGTGCACGTCGCTGTACACTGTCGGACCGCACACGTACATGCCCACTTTGGGCGCGTGGAGGGGTTCAAACGGCTTGAGTTCGCCGGTTAGGCTGTCGAACAGGTGCAGCGTGCTCATGTGTGTGGGCTGTCGCCAAACGTGGTTTGGGTTTGAATGTAGGTCAAAAATTCCGTGCGGAGTCCTTCTTCGGCCAAGAATCGCCCGCGGTACTCGGCGGTAACCGTGCTGGAATGGATGTCGCGAATTCCGCGCGCATTGACGCACAAATGCTTGGCGTCAATAAGTACGGCGACGTCTTCGGTACCCAGGGCCTCGGCAAGCGATTCGGCCACTTGGCGCGTAAGGCGCTCCTGAACCTGAGGACGCTTGGCGTAAAAATCCACGATGCGGTTCATTTTGCTCAGGCCAATGACGCGGTCTTTGCTGAGGTAGGCGATGTGGGCGCGGCCGACGATCGGCATCAGGTGGTGTTCGCAGGTAGAATACACCACGATGTTCTTTTCGACGAGCATTTCGTCGTAGCGGTAGCTGTTTTCAAACGTGTTGAGGTCGGGCTTTCGGTCCGGGCGCAGTCCGCCAAAGGTCTCCTTTACGAACATTTTGGCGACGCGCTTGGGAGTTCCGCGCAGGCTGTCGTCGCTGAGGTCCATCCCGAGGGTGTCCAAGATTCCGCGCACGTGCGCTTCAATGCGCGTGATTTTCTCGTCGTCGCTGATGGCAAACGCGTCCGGTCGAATGGGCGTGTGCACGCTCGAACTCGCGTGGTCGGGGTCGTGAGATTTCATAGGGGCAAAGGTACAAGGGCATTCCGAGGAAAACGGTACCTTTGCACCCATGAATAACGCAGTGGTAATCGCGGGCACTGGGTCCGTCCTTCCCGAGTTAGTAGTTCCGAATTCGGCCTTTCTCGACCGCCATTTTATGGATGACAACGGCAATCCGTTTGCGCACAGCAACGAAGTCATCATTCAAAAATTCCAGCAAATAACCGAGATTGAGGAGCGCCGCTATGCGCGCGCCGACCAAAATTCG
Source organism: Bacteroidota bacterium (assembly GCA_005786915.1). Lineage (GTDB taxonomy): Bacteria > Bacteroidota > Bacteroidia > Flavobacteriales > Schleiferiaceae > TMED14. Next base: position 6,686 of record SYCM01000072.1, read on the forward strand.
TCGGACCTTTCGGCTGAAGCGGGCCGCAAGGCGCTGGCCAACGCAGGATGGGATCCCGAGGAGTTAGATCTGCTCATCGTGGGCCAAAATTTCGGCGACATCGACCCCGGAACGCGCCGCATCGACCAAATGCCTTCTATTGCCTCGCGCACTAAAGAGAAGTTGGGCATCGCCAACCCGCAAACCGTCGCGTTTGACGTGCTTGCCGGGTGCCCTGGTTGGATTCAAGGCGTGCTGGTGGCCCAGGCCTACCTCAAGTCGGGCATGGCCGTCAAAGCGCTCGTCATCGGCACCGAGACGCTTTCGCGCGTAGTCGACGTGCACGACCGCGATTCTATGATCTTTGCGGACGGCGCCGGCGCCGCCTGCTTCGAGCTTCGCCCGCAAACCCGCGGCGAGGGAATCATTGGCTTTTCCGCCGTGAGCTACACCAAAGAAGAGGCGTACTACCTGAAGTCGCTTCCGTCGGTCAATCCCGCTGGGGACCCCAACGAGCGATTGATTCGCATGAAGGGTCGCAAGATTTATGAGTTCGCCCTCAAGTACGTGCCCGACGCCATGAAGGCGGCCCTTGACCACGCTGGGGTGCACCTCAAGGACGTATCCAAGATTTTCATGCACCAGGCTAACGCCAAGTTAGACCACGGGGTAGGCGAGCGACTCTACAAGCTGTACGACTTACAGCCCGACTTAGACGCTGTCATGCCCATGTCCATTCAGTGGATGGGCAACAGCTCGGTCGCAACTGTTCCGACCCTGCTGGACCGAGTGCTCCACGAGCAGTACCAGGGTCACGAGGTGCGCCCGGGTGACGTGGCGCTGTTCGCCAGCGTGGGTGCTGGCATGAACATCAACGCGTTCGTCTACCGCTTCTAGTTCGGCTCAGGCCTCATTAATGCAAAAGGCGGCCCGAGAGAGCCGCCTTTTTTGTGCATCGACCAAGATTACCAGGCCTCGCTCTGTGCGAGTAGGGCCGCTAAGCGCTTCTCTACGTCCGTGAGCTGTTCGGCTACGACTCGGCGCTGGTCCTTCATGGTCTGCGTCGGTTCTGAACGAATGGAGTAGGAGCCCCAAACTGCGGAACTCAGTCGGTCGCGCAGACCCGGAAGCGTTTCAAATTCTTTGCTCGCGATGAGTTCGTCGCCGTCGAGCACCAACTTCAGGGCGCGCCATTCGGTGCGCGCTGTTGCAACCTGAGCCCTCAGGGTGCTCGGGTTCGCAGTCCCGTAGGCAACTAGTTTTTCAGCTCGTTCCAGGCGCGACACCACTTCGTCCATTTGGCGACCCACCTTGTCCATGCGACCTTGCAGCGCGTCGAGCTGCTTTTGAAGTGCGACGAGTTCTGAAGGCTTCTCCGCGGGGAGGCTTACGTTGGCTAAATGCTTCACGGCAAACGAACTCGGCTTAGTCAGCGTGTCCACCTTGGTGCCGTGAACCCCAACGAGCTGCATGCTGTAGGTGCCCTCTGGGGCGAGGTAAGATCCCCGTTCGGGAGCCGTTCCGCGGGCAAATTTGCCGTCCCAGGTCGTGCGCTTGAGCCCGTTGCTGTACTTGGCTTGAAGCACGCGTATCACGTCGCCCGCGCTGTTGCGGATCACCAATGCAAGGTAGGGCTTTACTTCGTCAGCCTCGGCCCGAATGGCTTCTTTGCTCGGGTAGCTTCCCGTGGCGGACTTCTTTTCGAGTTCCTCGCGCTGCTCTTTAAGCGTCTGAGGCGCGTTTTTCACCCAGTACGTGAACGTGGCGCCCACCTTGGGATTTTCGGCCATGTAGTAGCTGGCGCCGAGGAATCCCGCCCCGCCGTATCCCAGCGGAGATGCCTCGTGAAAGAGCAGCGCCGGCTTAATCGGTAGAATCAGCGCTTCGTTCTTCTTGATGTCGTTTTTGATTTCGCGCAGCGGACTGTAGTCGTCGAGCACATAAAATCCGCGCCCAAACGTGGCCAAGACCAAATCGTCTTCGCGCTGCTGAATGGCAATGTCCCGCACGGCAACGGTCGGCAGTCCCTTCTTGAGCTCGGTCCAGGTCACGCCCGCGTCGGTGCTGGTGTACACCCCAAACTCAGTGCCCACAAAAAGCAGCGAGGGGTCCTTGTGGTCTTCGGCCAGCACGTAGCTCGAGCCGCGCTGCGGCAGTCCGGTGCTGAGGGTCTCCCAGGACTTTCCGCGGTTTTTGGTCACTAGCACGTAGGGCTTGAAGTCGCCGTTTTTGTGGTTGTTGAACACTACGTACAGCACATCTGCGGAGTGCTGCGACCATTTCACGTCATTCACAAAAGTCAGGTCGGGAATGCCCGGCAGCTTGTCCATGCGGGTCCAGTTGGCCCCTCCGTCGCTGGAGAGGTGCAGAAGGCCGTCGTCGGTTCCCACCGCCAAAAGTCCCTTGACCTTGGGCGACTCGTGCAGGGCCGTGATGTTGCCGTACATCGAGGTGCTTTGCTTGTAGGCGATGGCGTCCAGTCCTTGAATTTTGCCCATAACCGGCATCTGATGGCGGTCGAGCTGGCGTGACAAATCGCCCGAAATGGCGGTCCAGCTGTTGCCGCGGTCGGTGCTCTTGAACACCACATTGGCGGCGAAGTACAGCGTTTTGGCGTCGTGCGGACTGATCAGCAGCGGCGCGTCCCAGTTCCACCGCCAAGCCTTGCCGCCCGCCGGCTCAATGGGCTTGATGTTGACGCCTTCGCCCGATTTTTTGTCGAAGCGCTGAAGACCGCCGTACTGAGCCTGGGCGTAGACGATGTTGGGGTCGTTCGGGTCGACCTGGGACTCAAATCCGTCGCCCGTTTGCGTCACGTACCAGTCGCTGTTGACAATGCCGCGGTCGTTGATCGTACGGCTCGGTCCGCCCAGCGAAAAATTGTCTTGGGTGCCGCCGTAAATGCCATAAAACGGCAGGGCGTTGTCCACGGACACGCGGTAGAACTGGGTAATGGGCAAGTTGTCCTTGTAGTGCCAGGTAGCGGCGTGGTCCCAGGTTTCATAAATGCCTCCGTCGCAGCCCATTACCAGGTGCTTGGGGTTGCTGGGGTCCTGCCAAAATGCGTGGTTGTCGACGTGCTTGTTTTTCTCACCCAAACGCTTGAACGTGGCCCCGCCGTCCTCGGACCACTGCGCGTAGGTATCCATGCTGTACACCACCTCGACGTCGTGCTTCGAAGCCATCAGCTCGACGTAGTAGTTGCCCGACGTGGCGTGGTCGCTGCGCTTGCTGTAGGACGCGCCGCGGTTGGTACTGCGGTAGGTTCCGTGGCCCTCAATCATCAGGTAGTGCACGTCGGGGTTTACCGGAGAAATAGCCAAGCTCAGTCGGCCCTTGTCGCCTCCGGGAATTCCGCCTTTGACCTCGGACCAGGTTTCGCCGCCATCTTCAGACTTCCAGATGCCCGATTCGGGTCCGCCCGACACAAAGGTGTGCACGTGGCGTCGGCGCTGGTGGGCTGTGGCGAACAGCACGTTGGGGTTGCGCGGATCCAAGTGCACCTCGTTGAACCCCGTGTGGTCCGAAACGTGAAGGACCCGGCGCCAGGTTTTACCGCCGTCGGTCGTCTTGTAAATTCCGCGCTCGCCGCCGCTGCTCCACAGCGGGCCGTAGGCTGCGACCCACACCACGTTGGCGTTTTTGGGATGCACGGCGATCATGCCGATGTGCTCCGAGGACTTGAGCCCCATGTTGGTCCAGCTCGCGCCGCCGTCTACGGACTTGTACACCCCGTCCCCGTAAGCTACCGAGCGCTGGTTGTTGTTCTCGCCGGTGCCGACCCAAACGGTGTGGGGGTTGCTGGGGTCCAGGGTAACGCAACCGATCGAATAGGAGCCCTGGTCGTCAAAAATGGGTTCAAACGTGACGCCGTGGTTGGTGGTTTTCCAAACTCCTCCCGACGCGGCGGCAACGTACCACTCGTCGGGTTGGGTCGGGTTTACGGCGAGGTCGGCCACTCGCCCGCTGGTGAGGGCCGGGCCTACGCTTCGGAACGCCAGGGCATCTAACTTCTGGGCCAGCAGGCTGGCGGGCAGGGCCGCGAGGGCCACAATCCAAATAATACGCTTCATGTTCCGAAAATACGCTACGGAACGCGAAGCGCCCTAGAACCGCACTTTATAGGTGGCGCTCAGCCGTTGGTTCAGGGTGTTCAGGGCCCAATCCTCGTGCGTTGCGGGGTTTTTAATGCTCCCGGTACGCGCCGTCACTTGGTAGGCCACGTCAAAGCCCCAGTCGCGTTCTTGATAGCCGGCCCCGAGGCCAAGCAACTGAAATGCGCTATGGTCGGCAAATTCGGTTCCAGATTCAGACCACTGGTAGCCGCCACGGAGCGTCCATTGTTCTGTGGCTCGGTATTCTCCGCCTATGCGGACTTGGTGGTGAGTTCGCAATTCAGAGGCCAATTCACGGCCCAGTTCGTAGTAATCTAGAGGTTCACTGATCACGGCGTTGACCGCTCCGGTATAGGTCCATACGGCGCAGATCGCTCCGCGCGAAGCCACGGTTTGGGCTGCGCCGACCTGAACTTGGGCGGGCAGTTGGTAACTAAACGTTTGCTCGTCGTACAGCTCAAAAGGTGTCAAATTGGACTCGGGATTAGTGGCGGTAGGTGTAATGCGGTTGCGGTAATCCCACTGGACCCGTGCCATAGTGCCCGGCTGTACCGCGGCACTCAAGCGAAGCGACGGAGTGGCTTGCAGCGCAACCCCAAGACGAACGGTCCACTGCCCCCAGCGGGTGCTGTCCACCACCATTTTTCGGTAGGATGCGGTTACCCCAGCGGGATTAAAACCTGATTCGTTGAGCGAAAGCCGTTCTTGGCTGCGGCCGTCGCGTCGTTCGAGGCGAAGTCCTAGGGCAAACTTGTCCGTTTTTAGGGCCACGGGCAACGACCACGACGTGCGTTCGTACTCACGCATGTACCGTGTTTGCCGGATGTTGGGCAACCCATCGGCATACGCCGTGTAGCTATTACCGCTTCCGACTTCGGTCAAGTAGCCCATGTAGGCCACATAGGCGTCGTATTTTCCCAGCTCCAATAATTGGGCTGGACTGAATCCATTGGACGCAGAAACCCATTGCGCGACGGCCGATTGACTCGGGTTCATCTCGGTTTGAATCCAGTAATTGGGGTACCAGGCGTCGCGCTGGTAGGACAAGCCTAGTGACATGCGCGTTTGGGAGTTTATCCTCCACGAGCCCGCCAGATAGGCCTGCCCAAACCCTCCGCCTTGGCTTTTGAGGTCGCCCCAATCGTTGCGCAAATGCCCAGATAACTCCATTCCTCCAAATGTGGAACTGTTCATCAGCGCAGGGTTTTCGAGGCTGGAGCTGCCGTCGCCGCCGAGGGCTGCCAAGGCGCCCGCGGACCCGTTGTAGCGAGCGGTTCCGTAAAGCGGACTTTGCTGCATCCAAACCACCGAGGTGCTCTGCTGCGCCCATGCGGCGGTCGGTGCCCCGGCAATTAGGGCAAAGTAGACGAAGTTTTTCATGGCGTACATGGCTTAGGGCCGGCGGACGCTTGGGCTTCCGCCGCCGCGCGGTGCTGATGGAGCGGCGCTGGGGGTGCTGCGCGGGGCCGACGGGGCGGCGCTCGGTGTGCTACGGGGCGCACTCAGCTGGCTTGGACGCGCTTCAGACTCATTCGGTACTCGCGGGGGTCGCTGGACCTCGGGCTGACGGGATTGCGGCGCCTGAGGTGCGGTGCGGCTCGCGGGCGGATTGGGTCGCGTCGGCAGGGGTTCGGCGACGGTTCCAGGTTGGGTTCCGCGGGCGGGTCGGCTTGGGGCGGGCTCTGCGACACGTTCCGACGGGCTCAGGCCCGGCCTAGGTGCGTCGACGCTTCCCCCGCCGGGATTATTGATTACCACCGGCCGGCGGTAGGGCGTGGGGCTAGCGTTGATTTGCTGCCGGCGCAGGCCGTCGTCGGGGGTGGGATCGACCGTGCCGCCGCCTGAACCACCTCCGTTGCCTCCTCCTGGCTGCGACCAGCCGCCACCCGGACGATTCCAGCGGTATCCGCGCCGATACCCGTAGGGATATCCCCAGGGGCTCCCGTAGCCACCGTAGCCGTAGTAACCACCGTAGGCACCGTAGGGGTCCCACCCCCAAGGGGTGTTCCATCCGTAGCCTCCGTACCATGGGTCGTTCCATCCGTATCCACCGTACCAAGGGTCATTCCAGAATCCGCCAAACCATGGATCATTCCAACCGTAATTCCGATTCCAACCGTTCCATCGGTTAGGCATGTTCCAACCTCCGTAAAACGCATAAGGATCCTGGAGCATCCACGGTTGGCTCCAATGGTAGTAGTAGGTGGGGTAGTAAACGTAGCGGACTACGGTTCGGGTGCGGGTCGCGCGTTCAGCCCGGCCGTCTTGATCTTCTTGGGCGGCTTGGTCGTCGGCACCTTCTTGATAACCTTTTTGGTATCCCGATTCGTAGCCGTCGCGGTAGGCCTGGGAATTCGACCACGAATACGAGCCGTCAAAATCCTCAAAGGCGGCCTGCGGGGTTCCGCACGAAGACAGCAAAAAGCCAAGAGGGGCAAGGAGTAGGAGGTAGCGCATCGGCCGTACTTTTGGGGTTCTTAGTAATGAACCCAAATTGCATACCAAAGTATGGCAAAGAACTTGACGCCTCGTGGCACCGACTACAGTAAATGGTACAACGAACTCGTAGTGCAGGCCGACCTGGCGGAAAATTCAGGTGTACGCGGATGCATGGTAATAAAGCCGCACGGCTACGCCATTTGGGAAGGAATGCAAGCCGAATTGGACCGGCGCTTCAAGGAAACGGGGCACGTAAACGCATATTTTCCGCTGTTCATTCCGAAGAGCTACTTCAGTAAGGAGGCTGATCACGTAGACGGCTTTGCGAAAGAGTGCGCCGTAGTAACTCACTACCGCCTTAAAACGGCCCCCGACGGCAAGGGCGTGGTGGTGGACGAAGACGCTAAGCTCGAAGAGGAACTCATCGTGCGTCCGACCTCAGAAACCATCATTTGGGACACCTACCGAGGGTGGGTACAGAGCTACCGCGACCTTCCGATTTTGGTCAACCAATGGGCCAATGTGGTGCGTTGGGAGATGCGCACGCGCTTGTTTTTGCGCACGGCGGAGTTTCTTTGGCAAGAGGGCCACACCGCCCATGCGACCCGCGAAGAGGCGATCGCCGAAGCGGAGCAAATGCTTGAAGTTTATGCTGAGTTTGCGGAAAATGTTCTCGCTATACCTGTTGTGAGGGGCGTCAAGACGCCAAACGAGCGCTTTGCGGGTGCGCTGGAGACCTACTGCATCGAAGCGCTGATGCAGGACGGAAAAGCGCTGCAGGCTGGCACTTCGCATTTTTTAGGTCAGAATTTTGCCAAAGCGTTTGACGTGAAGTTTCAGGACCGCGACGGCGAAGTCAAGCACGTTTGGGCGACTTCGTGGGGCGTGTCGACGCGCTTGATGGGGGCCTTGGTTATGACGCACTCCGACGACAACGGACTGGTGCTTCCACCCAAATTGGCACCGATTCAGGTAGTGATTGTTCCGATTTACCGTGGAGAAGACGAGCTAGAGGCCATTTCAGTGGTGGCCAAGCAGCTGGCCGCCGACCTTCGGGCCCACGGAGTTCGCGTGAAGTACGACGACCGCGATACCTACAAACCGGGATGGAAGTTCAACGAGTACGAGCTTAAGGGCGTTCCGGTGCGCATCGCGATCGGACCTCGCGACTTAGCCAACGGCGTGGTGGAGCTCGCGCGGCGCGACACGCTTTCTAAGGATTCCGTGCCCCTGGAGGGCCTTGCGGCCTCCATGCCGCAGCGCTTGGCCGAAATCCAGCAAGCCCTGTACGACCGCGCGCTCGCGCACCGCGAGGCCAACATGCACGTGGTGAACACGTGGAGCGAATTTGAGGCGGCGCTCGATGCGGGCGGATTTGTGTCCGCGCATTGGGACGGCACGCCCGAGACCGAGGAACGCATCAAAGAGCGCACGAAGGCAACGATTCGGTGCATTCCGTTGAACAACGCCCAGGAGGCGGGGGTTTGTGTGCTTACCGGCGCACCCTCGACGCAACGGGTTCTTTTTGCACGCGCCTACTGATGAAAAAGCCTGAAGCCACTCCCGATTTGATTCTTCAAACGCTCGCTACGAAGTCGAGCAACAAGCAACTTGTGCACCGCCGCGTGCTTTCGGCATTTGCGGAATTGCGGCACGTGGTTCAGGCGGTTGCGGTAGAACTCAATAGCCAAATGGTCGGTATTGACCGGACGGTGGTGGTCGAGTTTGTCGATCGAGGGGAGTTCGAATTCGAGATCCGATTTTCGGGAGACTCGCTGGTTTTCCAAGTGCACACCAATGCGTTTTTACTGCCTTCAGGGCATCCGGTGCTCGCGTCTCCCTACGTGAAGTCCGACCCAAATAGAGCGTTTTTCGGTCTGATTCACGTGTATAATTTCCTGTCGGATTCGTTCCGCATGCGCCGACTTAACGACGTGGGGACCCTAGTAAGTCGGTTTTTTGTCAACGGATCGGGACACCACTTTGTAGAGGGGGTGGGGCCACTGAATTTGCCCCTCAAAGAGTCGGAAGTTTGCGCCGACGACCTCAGGGCTTGGCTGTACCGGTTAATGGTTACCGCGATGGACTTTGATTTGCAAGCGGCTCCGTTTGAAGCGATACAAGAAGTGTCAGTGCTGGCACTCGAAGGAATTCGTGAAGAATTAAGGCAGCGCACGGGCAAACGCTTGGGTTTCCGCCCCGGGGGCTGATCGAATTCTTTTCGGAGACTTGCTGCGGAACGGTAAATTTTATATCTTTGCGCTCCCAAAACATAGGGCCCGTTCGTCTAGCGGTTCAGGACATCTCCCTTTCACGGAGAAGATCACGGGTTCGAATCCCGTACGGGTCACAAACAACAAAAACTAGCTAACCATGGCTAACCACAAATCTGCGTTGAAGCGCATTCGCCAAATCCAAGCCAAGCGCGCTCACAACAAGTACTTCCACAAGTCGACCCGCAATGCGGTTCGCGCCCTTCGTGCCCTAACCGATGCAGCAGCAGCGGCTATCCAGCTTCCGCTGGTAGCTTCGATGCTGGATAAACTTGCTAAGCGCAACATCATCCACAAGAACAAGGCTTCGAACCTGAAGTCGAGTCTCACAAAGCACGTTAACAAATTAGCGTAACTCCGTTACGTTGAGATTGGTTGTTTGGAACCGCCCTGGGAGGGGCGGTTTTTTTGTTTTTCGGGGGTGCGGGTGCTGCGGATACTTCAAGCGTTTCAAGTAGCTGCTTGCGTTTAGGGACGACTTGCGGGAAGGATTAGGGGGAGGTTTGCGGAATGAACGAAGTTTTTTCAAATTCCTCCATTCGGACGTGGTCAGAAGAGGAGCGCCCGCGCGAGCGGGCATTGGCCAACGGCATTCGCGGCATGACGGCCGCCGAATGCCTCGCATTGGTGCTGCGGTCGGGTACGCGCGCGCAGTCCGCATTGGATTTGGCGCGCTGCATCTTGGCGGAACACGAGGGCAGTTTGAGTCGATTGGCTCGAGCGGACGTCTTGAGTTTGCAGGGAATTTCGGGAGTGGGCCTGGCTAAAGCGGCAGCGGTCGCCGCCGCGTTTGAGTTGGGCCGAAGGTCGGCGAGCGATCCCCGAGTGGCGGACCAGGTAGTCCGCGGTTCCCATGACGTATTTCAGCTGCTCCAGCCGCGGCTGTCTGCGCTCGACCACGAACAGTTTTGGGCCGTCTATTTGAGCCGCGCCAACAAAGTGGTGCACTACGAATGCGTCGGGCAAGGAGGATGGACGGCAACGGCTGCCGACGTTCGGGTGGTCTACCAGCGGGCATTGGCGTTGCGGACGCCTTCGGTGGTGGTCGCGCACAACCACCCAAGCGGCCGCCTCGAGCCGTCTGAAGAAGATCGAAGGTTGACGCAGCGCCTCGTGGAAGGAGCCCGATTATTGGAGCTCACGTGCTTGGATCATTTGATCATTGGCGAGAACCAATACGTTAGTTTTGCGGATCGAGGATGGATGCCCTAACGTTAACACCCTACCGAATTGCGCACGTGGTCGGCGCTCGGCCCCAGTTTGTGAAATTGAAGCCCTTAGTGGAGGCCATTTCGCTAGCTGGAGGCCGCAATTGGGTGGCGCACACCGGGCAGCACTACGACGCGGAGATGAACGATTCGTTTTGGGCTGAATTGGGGTTTCGCCCCGACTACCAGGGCGCATGGGTTGAGCGGACCGCGGATGCCGCCGCACTCACCTTAGCCCTTCAAAATGCGGCGGTTGACGCGGTCGTGGTGTACGGTGATACGGATTCCACCGTGCTTGGAGCGCAAGCGGCCTTGGAACTCGGGTTGCCTTGCGCCCATGCCGAAGCGGGGCTGCGCAGCTTCAACCAGCTCATGCCTGAGGAGCACAACCGGCTTTGGGTGGACCAGCGCGCACATTGGTTGTGGGCGCCCACTGCCTTGGCCAGGGAGCAGCTCGAGCGCGAAGGCCTCGACCGCGGCGCGCCGTGGACGGTGGTCACTGGTGATTTGATGCGGGACGCGTTTCCTTCCGCGCCGAGCGGGACGACCCGGCCTGGCCGAATTTTGGTCACAGTCCATCGCAACACCAACGTGGATGTTCCCGAACGGCTTCGCCGAATTGAGGCAGCCATGGATGCCTTGGCCGAAGACTTCGAGGTGGTTTGGCCCCGCCACCCTCGGCACCGCGCAGCGGGAAGTAGGTCGGTGCGCGTGCCAGACTGTCCGTCCCTAAGCCGCGAAGACCTGCTGAGTGCTTTGCACGCGGCCGAATGGGTCGTGACTGATTCGGGAGGGCTGCAGAAAGAGGCCTTTTTTGCGGGGAAGCGCTGCGTGGTACTGCGCGGCGAAACCGAATGGACGGAATTGGTCGAACACGGCTGGGCGGTACTTGTCGATCCGGATACCCCTGATTTGGCCGGTAGCGTGAAGCGCCACTTTGCGCAATGGCAGGCTCACCCCACTTTGACTCCGCCCCATTTGTACGGCGACGGGCGCGCCGCAGAAAAAATGGTACAATCTCTGGCGCAGGGCTTGGCCGAACGCAACGTATGAATTCAGTCGTCTTTCGGCACCACAGCCCCGGTCCAGCGCACCAGAGAGTAGCGCAGCTGCTGAGCGCGGCTTGGGGTGTTCGCGTCTCGTTTGGCGCAGAGCCCGAGGCCCGGACGTGGAGCGACTCGGGATGGCTCAACGCTCCGGAAACGTTGGAGCCCCCTCACGAGGACGCCTTAGCCTGGATTTTATGGAGGACCGAATATTGGGAGCGTACGCTCGAACACGACGCACACGGCCGCCCAATGGGCCGAACGGCTTCGCGCGACCTGATGCGGCCCGAGGCGGAGCTGCGTGCGAGGGCCCTCGCCAAAGACTTCGGGGTGGCGTTGCCGGTCCAAGGGCAACCTAATCCGGTCGTCGTGGTGGACATCGACCACCTCTTTGCGTACCGGGGGCGCGGCTGGCGGTCCTTCCTCGGCGGCGGACTTCGGGACTTGCTGCGGGGCGACTGGAGGGCCGTTTCGGAACGAGCCTTTGGTCCGGATCCGTTTTACAGCGGCGCATTCTGGTCCGATTGGTCTGCGCGCCACCCGGAATGTGCGCTTCAGTTTTTTGCTCTGCTCGCCGCGGAGCAAGGCACCTACGACCGGGGGGTCCGCCCAGACTCCGACGCGGTCCACGCCGCCCTCAAGCAGTTGGGCTTGCGGTTTGACCTTGGGGTCCATTTGTCCTACGGGAGCCACGACCGCCAAGGGGGCTTTCGCAAGGAAGTGAGGTACCTGGATTCCATATTGGGGGTTCCGACGCTGCGCCAGCGCTTCCACTTCTTGCGCCATGCCGGCTCCCCGCAGAGCGTTCAAGCCCAGACGGAATTGGGTCTTGCAGAAGACTGGTCCAATGAATTTGCCGACGCCCCGGGATTCCGGTCTGGCTGGGCCAGCCCATTCCCAGGCAACGATCAGCTTTGGATGGTGCCCGTTGCGGTGATGGACCAAAACCTCATTCACATGGCGCCCCGCGACGTGGCCGAAACGCTTCATGCGCTAGAGCGCGGGGCCTGGTCAGTGGGATCGTCGCTTCGGTTGGGGACGCATTGGCGGATTTTTGGTCCCCGTCCCTCGGCAGAGCGCCATGCTAAGGATTTCACCACGTGGCGCGAGGGCCTCGAATTATGGCTTAACCAACGGCGCGCATGAACTCATTTAACCTGACGTCGAATCCCGACGAAGCAAAGTGGGCAGAGGCGTACCGCCTCTGTCCAGAACCTTTTCCCTACGACCGAATCGAGTACCTCGATTCGCTGGGCGTGACGTGGTGCGCGGTCGAAGGAGATACGCTGATCTTGCCGTTTGCGGTGGGCCGCAGCAAGCTAGGATTTACTCAAGCCTTTTGCCCTTTGGGGGCCCAGCGACTGGGGCCATTGGGCGCGTCGGCGACTGAGGCGGAATCCGTTCGGGCGGCCCTTGACGCGTTGCCGAACTACCTGCGGTTGCGGCTGCGCTTATCGCGCCCGACGTCCTGGCCTGAGGACCACTCCTGGCACTGGCGCCGGGGCGGGTGGGAACGCTCGCAATCCCTTCCAAACTATGAGTTGCGGCTCGGCGGGAGCTACGAACAACTCTACCAGGGTTTTTCGAGCCAGACGCGCAAAAACCTCAAGTCGGCAGTAGACAACCAGCTATGGGAATACAGCAATCCTGAAGAGTTGTGGAGCTATTTCGCCCAAAATCAGGGCAAAAAGTACCGTGTACCGGCGCGGTACGAACAAGCCATGAAGTCTGCGATGTACCACCTGCTTCATCAGGGCCGAGGAGCCGTTTGGGCGGCAATGGGCCCCGGAAACCAGTGGCTGGCGGGAATGTTTGTGGCTTTTGCGGGCAATCGGGCCGTCCTGCTCTTTAGTGCGGTTACCGAAGAGGGACGGGAACGGCATTCGATGACCTGGCTGGTCAACGAGTTTTTAACGATGGCGGTGGGACGCTGGTCGGTCGTTGATTTTGAAGGAAGCAGTGCCCCCGGATTGGCCCGGTTTTATCAAGGTTTTGGTGCTGAAAACGTTCCGTACCTTAGCTGGGAACGCTGGAACCTTCCATGGCCATCACGCTAATCCAACTGCAGTATTTTGAAGCCCTCGCCACGCACCGCCACTTTGGTCGTGCCGCCAAGGCCTGTGGAGTAGCTCAACCCACGCTGTCGGCGCAAATTCAAAAACTTGAGGAGGAGCTCCAGGGCAGCCTCATTGATCGGCGAAGTCAGCCCGTTCAGTTGACCCAGTTGGGCGTGCAGCTGTTGCCTTATGCCCAGCGGACGTTAAGCGCGGCACTGAGCATAACGGAAGTGAGCCAGACCTTTCACAAGCCCCTTGAAGGAGCGCTGCGGGTGGGTGTGATTCCCACGATAGCGCCCTACCTCATTCCGCGCTTCGCCCCCGAGCTGCTCCGGCGCTTTCCCCGATTGCGGTTGGAACTCGAAGAGGCCACAACGGAGCAACTGGTCGAGAAACTCGAGGCCGACCGACTGGATGCGGCCATTCTCGCCGTTCCCTTGGCTGCATCGCATTTTGTGCAGGAGCCCCTTTACCGTGAGCCTTTCTTGGCCTACTTGCCCGAAGGCCACGCCAAATCGCGGGATTTGTTTTTAACTGCCTCCGAACTCAAGTCGGAGTCCATTTTGCTCTTGCCCGAGGGCCATTGCTTTCGGGACCAGGTGGTCCAACTGTGCGGCGTCGAGCGGAATGCGGAACGCATTTCCCTCTCGGTGGGGCAGTTCGAGACCTTGGTGCGCTTGGCGGACGAGGGCTTGGGGATAACGCTGCTTCCCCAGTTGGCGGTTTTGGAACTTTCGGTGGTCCGCCAAAAGCGGATGAAGCCGATTTCGGAGCCCCGCCCCGTGCGCCAAGTGGCCCTGCTCGCATTGCCGGGTCACCGCCGGTTGGGAATGGTCGAGGCGCTCGCGCGTATCATCCGAGCATCGGTTCCTGAAGTGCTCCGCGTGGAGAGTTCCGAGGATCACGTACTGTCTGCCGCCCGATGAAGCTCGTTCTCGCCACCCAAAATCCGCACAAAGTTGCCGAAATCCGCGCCGTGCTCCCCCCGGATTGGGAGGTTTTGCAGCCCTCCGACTTTGGGCTTAGCGGAGAACTTCGCGAAGACGGCGCGACCATGGAAGCGAACGCAAGCCAAAAGGCCCTCTTTCTGTGGGAACTGACCGGAGTTCCCAGTTTGGCGGACGACAGCGGACTCGAGGTCGACGTCCTTGGCGGGGCCCCAGGGGTGGACAGTGCCCACTTCGCGGGACCGGAGCGCTCCGATTCTGCCAACCGAAGTAAGTTGCTGGATGCGTTGCAGGATTCGGTAAACCGAAGGGCCCGGTTTACTACGGTGCTCGCATGGGCAACCGCTGAAGGCGTCACGTGCTACCGCGGGACGGTCGAGGGGAATATTGGCGAGTGCGAACGGGGCACCCAGGGATTTGGATACGATTCGCTGTTTGTTCCGCTGGAGGGAGACGGGCGAAGTTTTGCCGAAATGAGCCCGGCGGAAAAAACCGCCCTAAGCCACCGTAGCCGGGCTTTAGCAGCCTGGTGCGCTAAGCGGTGAAAAAGCTGAAGTGCACGCTTCCGTAGCGGCGCAGCTGTTCGAACTGCGGGTGACCAGTAAGGTCTGTATCCGCCCCGTGTTCTACTACGAGGGTCCCCTCAGGGGCCAGTCGAGCCCATGCGGCATCTACGAGGGCTGCGTACTCGGCAAAGTCGTAGGGCGGGTCGGCGAGAATGAGGTCCCATTTTGCCGGATTTCGCTGCAAAAAGCGCAGGGCATCTTCGCTGATCGCACGAATGGGGAAGGACAGTTGTTCTGAGGTTTTGTGGATGAAGCGCGTGCAGTCCCTAAAGCTGTCGACCGAACTTACGTCAGGACATCCACGGCTGGCCAGCTCGTAGCTCAGATTGCCAGTTCCCGCAAAAAGGTCTAGGGCGCGGATTTCGTCCCATTGAAGGCGGTTTTCAAGGATGTTGAACAGGCCCTCTTTGGCCATGTCGGTGGTGGGGCGCACGGGCAAACTAGAAGGTGCACGCAGGATTTTTCCACGGTGGGAGCCCCGAATGATGCGCATCAGTCCTGGCGTAGGATTCCCTCGAGGCTGCGAACGTGCCAGTGGGCGATGAAATGCTGGGTCAGCTGCCGAACCGACTGGTCGTCGAGGCCTTCCCAAAAAACGGGGACCGAGCTTCCGCTCCAGTCGAGCTGTTCGAAGTACAAGAGGATGAAGTAGGACGCCTCCTCTGGCGATTGCGTGCGGTACACGCCGTGCATTCGAATGCGGCTTCCGTCGAACGCCGCAAGTTCCAGTCGGCGGTCCCAGTACTGAACGCGTAACGTGCGGCCTTTGGGTTCGCTACGAAGCCAGCGGCGCAAATTGAACAGGCTCAAGGGCTGCGCTCCGCCGGGCGCTGCGTTAAATCGGTAGGCGAGGTCGTACGAGTCATCTACCGCGCTCCGAAACCAAGAAACCCCATGGGGGTCCATAGGGCTTAAGGTAGCTTCATTAACGTTCTTGGGAAGGAGGGCGCAAAAGGCTTCGTCGTGCCATTGGAGGCCGCTCGAGGGCTCAGACCAGAGGGGAGAACTCAAGGGGCTATTTCCAGTTGCCGCTCAGCGTAGGCTCGGTTAACGAACCTACGATAAGTTCGTTGGTTTTCAGGCGCTTGATGTAGTCGCGGTACTGCTCCATCACATCGCTAAAAATGGCCTTGTTGCTAGCCTTGATTTCAAACACCGGAACCTTTACGCCGTTCTTTGTGACCTCCGCGGTTCCCATTTTGAACGTAGAATCTTGGCTGTATTTGATGGTCAACAAATCATCGGCGTTGAAGTCCTCTGGGAACAAATCTTCGCGTTGGTTGCGGAGTTTGGTTAGTGCCGAGGCGCTTCCGATCACGCGGTAGATGATGGTGTCCTTGAGCATGTCGGTCTGGTACACCTTGTTGTACTGCATGAAGGACGAGTCCTTGCGCTCTACAATGGTCACTTCGGCGTTCTTGATGAAGTCGACCAAGGTCGGAATTTCAGTGGCGTACATTCCGTACTCGTTTTTGAACGCAAGTTGTGCTTCGCGAAGCTGCTCGAGCTGCTCGATAACCGCGGCGTAGCGCTTATCGCGAATACCCTGAAATTCAATGGGTTCCATAATGATGCGGTAGATGCGGAAGGCGAAGAGGAGGGCTACTACACCAAGGACTACGCGCAGAATGAGGATGGTACGGGCGTTCATACGTTCAATTTGAGGCTCAAAAATAGAACAAAGTGAGCGGACCCTTGCGAATTCGGCGTTAACTTTTTTCGCAGGTGCTCGCCGCAGGAGCGACCTTTGCCTTGTGGCCCATCTTTTTTTTGATTTAGATCGCACGTTGTGGCACCACGAGCGCAACCATGCCTTGTTTTTTCAAGGGCTCCATTCCGAAATGGGGTGGCCGGGGGCAGCTGGCGATTGGGCGGTTACGTACCTGGCCACCAACGACCGGCTTTGGGACCACATTCAAGCCCACAACCTGGGCGTAGACTACGTTCGGGCGCGCCGCTTTCCGCTGCTCTTTCGCGAAATGGGGCTAAGTCTTTCGAGCGTGAGGGAGGCCGAGCTCCTTGCGGCCGCGTGTGAAGCTCGGATCAAGGAGCGCCTGCCCGACATGGGGGCGGGCTACGAAGGAGTGCCTGAGGCCTGTGCCGTGCTGCGGGCACGCGGGCATCGGCTTCACGTGATTACCAACGGCGTTGCGGGTCCGCAAGAGCGCAAAATCGCTGCCCTGGGTTTGACTGATCACTTTGACGTGGTCATGACTTCAGATGCCGCCCAGAGCTACAAGCCCTCAGGGGAAATCTACCGGGCTGCCCTCGAAGCGGCCGGTGCTCGGGCCTCGGAGTCTTGGATGATCGGAGATTCGCTGATGCGCGACATCTTGGGCGGGCAGCAGGCGGGCATGCGCACTGCGTGGTTCCGCGCCGAGGACGCTTTGCCGCCCGATGCCGAGGCTGCCCCCGATCTGGAATTTGGCGACTGGCACGCGTTTCCGGAACTCCTGGAGGGCGCGCTGCAGCGCGGCTAGAGCCCACTTGGGCGGTATCTTTGGGCCACTATGGTGGACGTACAACCCTACAAGCCCCAACATCCGATCCGCATTGTGACCGCCGCCTCTCTTTTTGACGGCCACGACGCGAGCATCAACATCATGCGACGCATTCTTCAGTCCTCGGGCGCTGAAGTCATTCACTTAGGTCACGACCGCAGCGCGGAGGAGGTGGTAGAGACTGCCATTCAAGAGGACGCAAACGCCATCGCGATGACGTCCTACCAGGGGGGGCACATGGAGTACTTCAAGTTCATGTACGACCTGCTCCAAGAGCGCGGGGCGGGTCACATTCGGATTTTTGGCGGCGGCGGCGGAACGATTCTTCCCAGCGAAATCGAGGAACTGCAGGACTACGGCATTGCGCGCATTTACCACCCCGACGACGGACGTTCTATGGGTCTCCAAGGCATGATCAACGACCTCTTGCAGAAGTCGGATTTCGCCATTGGAAGCGAAGTGGGAGACGCCCTCGACGGCGTAAAAATTCAGCGTCCGCGCTCGATTGCGCGCATGATTTCGGCGGCTGAGAATGCTCCCGAGGTCTACGAAACCCTGCGCGCTGAGGTGGAGCAAATGGCATCCGCCAATCACGCGCCAGTGCTCGGAATTACGGGTACGGGAGGTTCCGGAAAAAGTTCAATGGTCGACGAACTCGTTCGCCGTGTGCTGCGGCACTTCCCCGACCTCAAGGTGGGCCTAGTGAGCGTGGATCCGTCGAAGCGCAAAACTGGCGGAGCACTTTTGGGCGACCGGATTCGCATGAATGCGATCAATCACCCCAATGTGTACATGCGTTCCTTGGCCACGCGCCAGAGCAATTTGGCCTTGAGCAAGCACGTGAGCGACGCCCTCAACGTCCTCAAGGCGGCCAAGTACGACTTGATCGTCCTCGAGACCAGCGGCATCGGACAGTCCGACACCGAAATTTTGGACCACAGCGACGTTTCGCTCTACGTGATGACTCCCGAGTACGGGGCCGCCACGCAGCTCGAGAAAATCGACATGCTTGACTTTGCCGACCTGATTGCGCTGAATAAATTCGACAAGCGCGGAGCCCTCGACGCCCTGCGCGACGTCAAGAAGCAGTACCAACGAAACCACCAGCGATGGGACGACCCCATTGACGACATGCCGGTGTTTGGGACGATGGCAAGCCAGTTCAACGATCCCGGAACCAACCGCCTGTTCGCGGCCATTGTGGACGCCTTAAAGGCCAAAACGGGCAGTGCCCAGTGGCAGTTGGCCCCAGAGGTAGCGAAGGAGCCGGGGGACAAAATGTTCGTGATTCCGCCGCACCGCACTCGCTACCTGAGCGAGATTTCAGAGGGCATTCGCGCCTACAATGCGTGGGTAGACCATCAAGCCGAAGTAGCGGATGCGCTATACAGTCTGCAAACTGCGGAGCGGGAACTCCGCGCGTCCAAACTCGACGACCGCGACCGAATTGCCAAGGGGATTCAAGAGGCATTCGAGTTGCGCAAGCGCGACTTGGATCCGCACAATTGGGCACTTATTGAAGGCTGGGGCGCTCTTCGCCAGCGTTACAAGGCCGACGAGTACGTCTACCAAGTGCGCGGCAAAGACATCAAGGTGCCGACCCACACGAAGTCGCTTTCGAACCAAGATATTCCCAAGGTGGTGACTCCGTCGTACCGCAGTTGGGGTGACATTTTGCGCTGGCAGCTGCAAGAAAACGTTCCGGGTCAGTTTCCGTACACCTCGGGCCTCTACCCCTTCAAGCGCCAGGGCGAAGACCCGACGCGCATGTTTGCGGGCGAAGGCGGGCCAGAGCGCACCAACAAGCGCTTTCACTACGTGTCGCTGGGAATGCCGGCCAAGCGCCTCTCGACCGCCTTTGATTCGGTCACGTTGTACGGTCGCGATCCGGGCCGCCGCCCCGACATATACGGAAAAATCGGCAACGCCGGGGTTTCGGTGAGCTGCCTGGACGACGCCAAACGTTTATACAGCGGATTTGACCTCTGCGACCCGGCCACGTCGGTGTCGATGACCATAAACGGCCCCGCTCCGATGGTGCTGGCGTTCTTCTTGAATGCGGCCATCGACCAGCAGTGCGAGAAGTACATCAAGGCGCAAGGGCTCGAATCCGCCGTCGAAAAGGTGCTGCACGCCAAGTACGAGGCAAAGGGCCAGGAGCGCCCGCGCTACCACGGCAGCCTGCCCGAAGGCAACGACGGCCTTGGGTTGTTGCTGCTCGGCGTGACCGGCGACGAGGTGCTGCCCGCCGACGTGTATGCCCGCATCAAGGCTGAGGCACTAAGCCAAGTTCGCGGAACCGTTCAGGCCGACATCCTCAAAGAGGACCAAGCCCAAAACACCTGCATTTTCAGTACGGAATTCGCGCTCCGCCTCATGGGCGACGTGCAGTCCTACTTCATCGAGCGCAACGTGCGGAATTTTTATTCCGTTTCGATTAGCGGCTACCACATCGCCGAGGCTGGGGCCAACCCTATCACGCAGCTGGCGTTCACGTTGGCCAATGGCTTCACCTACGTCGAGTACTACCTCAGCCGCGGCATGGACATTAACGCGTTTGGGCCCAATTTGAGCTTCTTCTTCAGCAACGGAATTGATCCCGAGTATGCGGTGATAGGCCGGGTAGCCC